>DRHF01000120.1 GCA_011049715.1 Desulfobacterales bacterium | reverse complement strand
CCTCACCGCGATTCTTGATGAGACCCTGCGCGTTTCACCGAGCGAAGTTTTGCTTCCGAAGTCTTCCGGGAATGAAGGGGAAACTCCGTTCTTCGGATCAATTCGTTCCGCATTTCGGGAAGCATCGGTGACATTTTTGGAAGATAAAGCGTTTGATTATAAAAACGGACGCGACATTCTCATCGATCAATTCAACTCCCTATCCCTTAAAGGTTTCGGATGTGAACACCTTAAGGCCGGTATCGGTGCTGCCGGAGCGCTGATCTCATATGTTGAAGAGACCCAGAAGAAAAAGCTGGCACATCTGACCGGTATCGAAACTTACTCGTTGGACAATTTTTTGATGGTGGATGATTTGAGCTGCCGGAACCTTGAACTGATGAAAAATCTATTGACCGGTTCGAGAACCGGAACCTTTCTGGGGCTGATGGACCGGACCGTCACCGCCATGGGCGGCCGGTTGCTCAAGAGATGGATCCGATATCCCCTTTTAGATGAAAATGAGATCAAGTGTCGATTGGATGCGGTTGGAGAAGCAAAGGCGCACATTCAGGTGACAAGAAACATCAGGGAAGCGTTGAAACACGTATACGATCTGGAGCGGATCAGGGGTAAGATTACGATGGGACATGCCAATGCGAGGGATCTCGTTGCACTGAAACAGTCGGTTCGCCGCCTCCCGGGAATTTGGTCAGCCCTTTTGCAATTTGAATCAACGCTTTTTCAATCGAACGAAGATCTTGATCCGCTTTACAGTTTGGCAAAGCTGATCGAAGACGGCATAGATGAAGATCCGCCGTTGACGATTCATGAAGGGGGGATCATCAAAACCGGTTTCAACCGGGAATTGGATGAGCTGATTCGGATAGGACAGGATGGCAAAAGCTGGCTGGCACGTCTGGAGACAAAGGAAAAAGATGCTACCGGGATAAATGCCCTGAAAGTTAGATATAACAAAGTGTTCGGTTACTATATAGAAATTCCAAAAACCCATTCCGATGTCGTTCCTCCCCATTATGTCCGGAAACAGACCTTGGTCAATGCAGAACGGTACATTATCGACGAATTGAAATCTTTTGAAATCAAGGTGTTGAACGCCCAGGATCGACAGGCTGCCCTTGAATATGAAATATTTAATGAAATAAAAGAGGAGGTCATCAGAAACAATCAGGTGATTCAGCGGGTTGCGGCGTTTTTAGCCCAACTGGACTGCCTGCTCAATCTGGCTGAAATTGCAGATCGAAACGATTATTCGAGACCGGAGATCAACAGGGATGGTCGTATTTCTATTGAAGATGGACGCCATCCGGTGGTGGAGAAAATGATCACCGGAGAACGGTTTGTACCCAATTCCGTTGAGATGGACGACCACGACAGCCAGGTATTGATCATCACCGGCCCCAACATGGCGGGGAAATCGACGGTGCTCAGGCAGGTGGCTCTCCTGGTTCTGATGGCTCAAATGGGTTCATTCATCCCGGCAAAAAGGGGGTCCATCTCCCTCACCGACAGGATATTCACTCGTGTCGGTGCACTGGACAACCTCTCCCAGGGCCAGAGTACATTTATGGTGGAGATGGAGGAAACCGCTAAAATACTGAACAGCGCCACAAAGAGTAGCCTGGTTATTATGGATGAAATTGGGCGGGGGACGAGCACCTATGACGGTTTCAGCATCGCCTGGGCTGTGGCCGAGTATCTCCATGATTTAAAGAATGAGGGCGTAAAAACACTCTTTGCCACCCACTATCATGAACTCACCGATCTGGCAAAGACCAAACCAAGGGTGAAGAACTACAACATTGCAGTAAAAGAGTGGAATGACGAAATCATTTTTTTGCGCAAACTGGTGAAGGGAGGTACCAATCGAAGCTATGGCATACAAGTTGCCCGGCTGGCGGGTATACCGGGTGGAGTGATCAATCGGGCCAAGAAGATACTTTTCGAGATCGAAAACGAGGGGATAAAAAAACCCGTTCATGACATTGATTCCTCGGATGACAAGGAATTAAAGCCGGGTCATGTCCAGCTGAATCTTTTTCACCATCCCGTGAATTTGGTTATTCAAAAATTGAAAACCCTTGATATATCGAAGATGACTCCTTTGGAAGCGCTCAATTATTTGGACAAGCTTCGGGAAAAGGCATTGGAGACGGATGATTGAATAAAAAAAGACCGATAATTTTGCTCATCTGCACTGTTTTTGCGCTGTTTTGGCCCGGTATTTCATCGGCGCTGACCGCACGGGATAAGTTTGCCAAAGCTGAAGCCTGTTCCCAGAAACTATTGAAAAGCAAGCAGAAGCAGCAATACAGGCACAACTGGCTGGCATGTATTGAGAAGTTTCAGACCGTTTACCGGCACAACCCTTCGGGTCCCTGGGCAGCTGCAGGATTGTATAGGTCCGGAAGGCTATACGAATTATTATACAAACGTTCGTTTAAAAAAACCGACTTGCAGGAAGCCGTCGATTTTTATCAGCGGATTATGAAACGTTTTCCGAAAAGCCGGTATCGGCAGAAGGCTGCAACAGCCTTGCAATACCTTTCAACACCCGCGGTTAAAAAAAGAGTTTTTAAAAAAGAGGGCAATAGAAAGCAAAAAACCGATCCAATAAGAAACACAGCTTACAATAAAAGCATATCACGTGTTCGTCCTCCTTCCACTGTAACTGGACTGAGGTTTTGGTCCAATCCAACCTATACTCGTTTGGTCATCGATGCCGATACAAAAATATCATACACCTACAAATTTCTCGAAAAAGAACCCGCTATTCAAAAACCGCCGCGGCTCTATGTCGATCTCAAGCAGAGCAGACTGGGAAAAGATATCAAGAAGTTTATTCCCATCGATGACAATCTGCTGAGGAATGTGCGCGCTGCACAGAAAACAAATAATTCGGTGCGGGTGGTGATCGATATTAAATCGTTCAAAACCTTCAAGGTTTTTGCCCTTCAAAATCCGTTTCGAATTGTGGTGGACGTATGGGGGAATACCTATGCAACAAAGAAGACAAAATCATCTCCTGCGGGAACGAAAGACACCAAGATGATCCCCGGTGCCCTGGCAAAACAACTTGCCCTGGGCGTCCGGAGAATCGTTATCGATCCGGGACATGGAGGGAATGATTTCGGCGCACCGGGTTATTTCAAAGGGGTCCATGAAAAAAACATTGTTCTTCAGATCGCCAGAAAACTGGCAAAAAAGATACGGAAAAAACTGGGCATTGAGGTCGTTATAACACGGAATTCGGATCGATACCTCAGCCTGGAAGAACGAACTGCCATTGCAAACACGAAGAATGCCGATCTTTTCATTTCCATCCATACCAATTCAGCGAAGAACAGACAAGCATATGGAATGGAAACCTACTTCTTAAATTTGGCGACGGATGATGAGGCGATATTGGTCGCTGCCAGGGAAAATGCCACATCAACAAAGAATATCAGCGACCTGGAAAGGATTTTGTTTGACCTGATGCACAATGCAAAAATCAATGAGTCGAGCCGTCTGGCCGGTTATGTCCAGGAGTCATTGTATCAGCACATGAAACGACGGTACAAAAGGATAAAAAACAAGGGGGTTAAACAGGCGCCTTTTTATGTACTGCTGGGGGCCCAGATGCCTTCGATTCTGATTGAGACCTCTTTTATCAGCAATCCCCGTGAAGGCAGAAGACTGTTGAACGCTAATTACCAGGAACAGTTGGCGGAGGCTATCGTAAAAGGAATTAAGTACTACATCAGAGATACTCACTGAACTACTGGATAATACAAATTTTTTTGAACTGATAATATTCAACTATGAAAATGTCTTAAACACAGTTTTTACATATAATGCAAAAAAATAATTTTTGGGGGTATTAATTTTGGTGGTTTCGTAAAAAATCCAATTTTTAAGAATAAACATTTTAGTAACGATGGAGGAAAAAAACAATGTACGATCATATTATTTATCAGGTAAAGGACGGGATCGCAACGATCACATTTAACAGGCCTAAGGTATTAAATGCGTTAAATTCGAAGCTACTCACGGAACTGTCACAGGCATTGACTGCTGTTGCTGAAAATGAAGATATCCGGGTGCTTGTCCTTACCGGGGCAGGGGAAAAGGCATTTGTTGCAGGGGCAGATATAAACGAGCTTGCACAGCTCAGCACACTTGGAGCAAAATCTTTTGCAAGAAACGGCCATCTGATACTTGATCGATTTCAAGCGTTACCGATACCTGTCATTGCTGCGGTCAACGGTTTCGCCCTTGGCGGAGGAACCGAGATCGCCATTGCGTGCGATTTCATCTATGCATCTGAAAAAGCGATGTTTGGTCAACCTGAAATTAAACTGGGGGTTATTCCCGGGTTTGGCGGCACCCAGAGGCTGGCCCGGCTGATCGGCATGAACATGGCCAAAGAGATGATTTTGACCGGGAAGATGGTCACTGCGGCCGAAGCCAAAGCCATTGGGCTGGTGAATAAGGTCTGTTCTCCGGAAAAACTGATGGATGAGGTCATGCAAACAGCCAACACCATGGCCTCAAAGGGAAAAGTCTCTCTAAGGGCAGCAAAGGATGCGATAAACATGGGGATGAACGTCGACCTTGCTTCCGGTTGCAGCCTTGAAATAGATGCCTTTGCCATTTGCTTGGGAAGCGAAGACGCCAAAGAGGGAACAGCGGCTTTTTTGGAAAAGCGAAAACCGGAATTCAAGGAAGGCCTGACAACATAAAATTGGGTATTCTTTTCAAAATGTTATAGTATTTGACATGATCGTTTTATCGGTTTATATATTTAAAAGATAAATGGGTTTTCATAAATAGGAAGATCCAAAAACTTGGGTCATGTTCGAAAACAAAAAGCCGCTGCAGATGATCTGGGGTATCCTTCTTTTTCTGGCAGGAGTAGGGGTATTTATCCGCATCCCGCAGGTGATGCCACAAATAGAAAAAATAGAATTGTATTCGCCCGTTCTTTTATTTATACGTCTCTGTTTCTATTTGATCGGTATTTTGCTGATCGGTGGTGGATTAAAAAAAATATACCTCTATTCCAGGAAGTTGGAAATGGATCGTTAAATGAAAATTTAGAAAGGAAATATCCATCTTACCCTGGAAGAGACCCTATCGGGGTCGTTTGGTGAAATCACGCCATGAATAGACCAGCACAAAGAATGCGGCCGGGACCAGGCCGCTCAGATTCATCAAAAAGCACCAGTTTGAATGCAACCATCCGGGATCAATCCGGTGCAGGGAAGGTGAAGGTAGGAGAAATCCTTTCTAAGGACGGCTATATCACCAGCACCCAGCTAAAACATGCCCTTGACCTTCAAAAAACCAACAACGAAAGGCTGGGGTCCATACTCCTCAAACTCGGGTACATCGAAGAAAATACCATTGTGAACGTCCTAAGCCGGCTCTACAACTATCCGGTTGCCGATTTAACAAAAGTTTCTCCGGACGAACAGATTCTAAAGATCCTTCCGTATGATATCGCAAAGAAGTATATGACCTTTCCTTTATCGCTTAAAGGAGAAGACCTATCCATTACCATGGCAGAGCCGACGGACACGGCTTTAATTGAAAATCTGCAGAAAGACGTGAAAAAAACCCTTCAGGTGAGCGTTTCCACCGAAAAGGACATCGTCAACGCATACCGGACCCACTATAAAATCGACGACGATGAATACGAAAGCTATTTTGGGAGAAAGGAGGACGGGGAAGAAGATATTCCGGTGACCACTATTGACGACTTTGGTTCATTGGTTTCCGAGGCTGAAGGGGATGTGGAACTCAAGAGTTTCCGCGAAGAAGAGAATCTGAAAGACGAATACCTCGCTTCTGATGCACCGATTATCAAATTGGTCAACGGTATCCTTATAAAGGCAATCAACGACGGGATCAGCGATATTCATATCGAACCCTTTGAAACAGCGGTACAGGTGAGGTACCGACTCGATGGCGCCCTTTATAAATCGATGAACCTTCCGGCCACCATTAAAAATGCCCTGACTTCAAGAATCAAGATTTTATCCGGACTCGATATCGCAGAACGTCGGGTGCCTCAGGATGGGCGCATAAAGATGAGTTTTGGTAGAAGGCAGGATGTTGATCTCCGTGTTTCCACCCTCCCTATTATGCATGGAGAGAGCATTGTCATGCGTATCCTCGATCGGGGGGCGCTGAATGTCGACCTGACGAAATTGGGGTTTGACAAAAATATCTTTGAAATAATTAAGCGGTGTATTTCGAGACCTTATGGCTTGCTCCTTGTGACTGGTCCCACAGGGAGTGGGAAGACCACTACCCTATATTCCATCCTCAACTCACTGAACAAAGAGGATATCAAAATACTGACCGCAGAGGACCCGATAGAGTTTAACTTCAGAGGCATCAACCAGGTGAATGTGAGGGAGAAGGTCGGCCTGACCTTCGCCGTGGCACTCAGAGCCTTCCTGCGCCAGGACCCGGATGTCATCATGGTCGGTGAGATCCGTGATTTGGAAACCGCGGAGATCGCCATCAAAGCGGCGACAACCGGGCATCTTGTTTTCAGTACCCTACATACCAACGACTCCCCTTCCACTATTTCACGGATGATGGATATCGGGATTCCCCCTTATATGCTGGCATCCTCGGTCACCATGGTTTTATCCCAGCGTCTGTCGAGAAAACTTTGTAACAAGTGTAAGGTTGAAGTCAACTATCACGACCCAAAAGACCTGCAAAACATGGGTTTTTCCGAGGAAGAGATACCGGACCTTAAAATATTAGGGCCCAAAGGGTGTCCCGACTGCAATCGGACCGGATACAAAGGGCGGACCGGTCTTTATGAGTTGATGGAGGTCACCGAGGAGGTCTCGAAAGCCATCAACGCGGGGGTTCCGGAGGATCAGTTGAGAAAAACAGCCCTTAAAGAAGGAATGATGACTTTGAGGGATGCGGGCCTGGGAAAAATTCGAAACGGCGTTACATCTGTTGAGGAAATCCTTAAGAATACAACCATCACCAAGGAGGCCTTGCCCACGTATCTGGTCAGTCCGGACACCGAGGAATACAACGATAGAGAGATGATTATTCGAGAAGGAAATAAAGACACGGATTTTTTCAAATTGATTCAGGGATCATTAATCGTTGTCAAGGGTGGGAAAAAAATTGCCCAGATCGTTCAACCCGGAGAATACTTTGGTGAAATCGCTGCGATCACCGGCGAGCCGAGAACCGCATCCATTCTTTCCAATAAACGATCGATCGTAAAGCGTTTTCCGGGGGATAAACTTGAGGAGGTCATTGAAAAATATCCGGATGTTGCCAAACACCTTTTTGAGGTGCTGGGCACCCGATTGCATCAAGCAGATAAAAATTTAGTGAAATTGATTATCGCAAAAGTCAAGGGATAGTTTATTTTGACCCTTCAATAAATTTGCTCAACTGTTTTTCGTAATACCCCCGATTTTTTTTTGCCATATCCAGCGCGTATTTCGACGCAGAGATTGCCTCCTCAAACTGGCCGTTCACATAGTGACTTTCTGCAAGGGTATCCAGAACATGGGGGGATTCGGCGAGTGCCGCCGCCTTTTTGGCAAGCACGATCGCCTGTTTTGGATCGCGGTATCGTTCATCCTCACATGTGGCATAAAGCCACGCCAGGTTGTTTAATACCTGCGGACTGTCCGGCAAAAGCGTCAGCGCTTTTTTATATGCCTTGATGGTTCTTTCGTAATTTTGGCGGCTATACCACAGGTCTCCCAGGATGCTGAACAGTTTCGGGCTATCAGGCGTTTTTTCAATTTCTCTTTGGATCAGGGTGATAAAAAATTGCTGGTTTATCTTTTTTCCGGTTTCACCAAAATTTAAATGATACCCTACACCGCCGATGAGTAGAATGCCCAACAAATAAAGCAATATACTCTTTCTGATTTTTTGGTCCTGCCGTTTGATCCATTTTCTGTCAGCTTCACATTTTTTCAGATAATCGATCCGATCTCTGATACTGAAATGATGCCAGTTCGGCCTATCGTCCGGTTGGCCGCTGGTCGCAGCGATTTTCCCGAGTGTCGTGATCAGCGGTGTAGCGGTATCAAATACCGAGTATACATAGACATCGGCCTGCCGCTCGAAATTGCGCATAAAATAACCGAAAATATACCGGAAATAGATGAGAAAGATGAAAATGATGATCAGACTGAAAAGGGCGGATGTCACCGTGGTTTGATGGATGCCTGCAGTGCTGAGGAACCTGTAAACCGGTTCCACGTAGAGGATGAAATAGATGATCAGATCGAAGATAGCATAGGAAAGTAAAAGGTATCCCACAAAAAAAAACAGGTAGAATAACAGGTGTTTCTTTTTTACGTGTCCGATCTCATGGGCAATGACCGCATCAATTTCCACCGGCTCAAGAAGCTTGAGAAGCGCATCTGTGACGAGGATATACCTAAATTTTTTGACAAGCCCCATCACGCCGGCGGTTATCATTCTGCCGCCGAATATGGGCCAGTAAAGGATATTGGCATATTGTAACCCAGCCCTTTCGCACAGTTTCTCAATACGGTTTCGATGGTATCCGAATTCAAGCGGTTTACATCTCCAAAACTTCTGGATCATCAGCGGACCGATCATCGCAATAACAAATAGGAAAACAACGAAATAGATCACCTCACCCTCTGTGGTGGAAAGAAACCGTTTCGGGGCTTCAAACGGGATGGCAAAGATGATATCCGAAATGCCGGAAAGGATCAGCCAGGGCAAAAGTACAGGGATTGAGAATAAGATATTTGATAAAACATACGAACGCATCGATATATCGGTGTTGTAGAGCCCCTGATACGGCGCATGGGCACAGATCCATATAATGGAAAGATAGCATACAAAAAGGGTGATAAAGATCAGCGCCTGAAAAGTCGGAATGATGGAAAAAATGGTTATGTCTGTAAAAAATGAGGAGAGACTCAATCCATAAACATCGATCGCAAAAAGCGCAATTGCCAAAACAGACTGCCGGGTTAAAACGACGTTGAATCGGTGATCGAGGCTTGAAAAGGTCTCGTGCGAGATTCGTTTTCTGATCGCTTGAAACTGGATCCAGGTGAAATATGAAAAAAGGACGATCAAAGATATGAAAAGCAAGAGTGTTTCCAGGGCGCCTAAATTCGGTTCTGCTGAAGGCTGATAGGTGGTGTAGATAAGGAGTGCAATGATAAAATATATAAAATTACTAAACATCTGATGTTGACCTGTTGAGTAAAGATCGATCTTCTGACAAACGATAATATCTTTCCTTTTCGCTGTAAATGCATCCGCAGTATTGCTGACGATAGATCCCCAGGCGTTTTGATTCCAAAACACCTTCTTTCCAACCGGTCCGAAAATCCCGATAGTAAAACGGGATACCCACCGATCGGCCCACCGCATTTCCGATCGATTTTATCTCCTGGTGTTTTTGAAATTTGCTGTAGAGCAGGGTGGTTGAAAACCGATCAAATTTTCCGCGTTTTGCTATATTTGCAGTTGTCCGGAGGCGTTCATGGTAGCAGATCGAGCAACGATTGGATTCCCTAAACACCATTTTTTTTAAGAACCCTTCAAGGTCATACCCTTTTTGGTAAATGACAGGCAAGTCGATATCTACCGCATGGGATCTTAACGCTTCCTCCCGCTTTACACATTCCGTGAAAGGATGAATGTTGCCCCGGTAAAAAAAACCCATTGTGTTGTGCCCTTCCTCACGAAGTGTTTTAACCGGGTAGATGGAGCATGGAGCGCAGCAGATGTGGAGGAGGATTTTCAATTTCTTTCTCCAAAAATTGCGGTACCGATACGAAGAAGAGTTGCGCCCTCTTCGATGGCGACTTCAAAATCGTTGGTCATCCCCATTGAGAGTTCATTCGCCGGAACACTGGTCGGCATCACTGCTTTGATCCGGTCACGCAAATCGCAAAGTGATGAAAAGTAGGGTCGAACTTTTTGGGGTGCATTGAAGAAGGGGGGCATGGTCATCAACCCCCTGAGACAGAGATTTTCAAGACGACCGATATTTTTTACCAGATCAAATGCTTCCTTTGGGGATGCACCTGATTTTGAAACTTCTTGCCCCACATTGATCTGTATCAGGATATCCTGAACCTTGCCGATCTTTTTTGCCTGTTTGTTCAACTCCACAGCCAGCTTTAAGCTGTCTACCGAATGGATCAGATCAAAAAGTCTTACCGCGTATTTTGCCTTGTTGGTTTGAAGGTGCCCGATAAAATGCCAGGATACGGGATAGGATGACAAGCTGTCGATCTTTTCCCGCGCTTCCTGAATATAATTTTCTCCCAGAATCTCAACGCCTGCATCGATGGCCTCTTTAACCCTTTTCGTCGACATGGTTTTGCTCACCGCCACCAGGCGGATCGATTGCGGATCCCGTTGGCAATCGATTGCGGACTTTCGAATCCGGGTTTTCACATTCTCCAACCGGTATTTCAACTCTTTTACCCTGGATTCTATCTGCACGACATTTTTCTCCCACCCATATGCTGAATAGCCCCTTCTTTTAAGAGGAATTCAATGATTTCACAAACCGGCAGTCCAACCACGTTGGTATAAGAGCCGTTGATCCGCCTCACCAGGAACATCCCCAGTCCCTGGATGGCATAACCGCCCGCTTTGTCAAACGGTTCCTCGGTATGAATGTACCACTCGATTTCACTATCCGTCAATTTCTTAAAACAGACCTTTGTTTCAACGGTTTCTGAAAAGTATCGG
>DRHF01000119.1 GCA_011049715.1 Desulfobacterales bacterium | reverse complement strand
TCAAGATTCATCACTACCTCCTTTCACTTTTTGTAGAAAAAACAGGTAGATGATGACTCAGAACAATCTTTCAGTCAATCACCGTTTTATGTCGTACAGGTATGGAATATCTCAGGTTTTAAAACGGATAGAAAACCTGTGGTACATAGCAATCAGTAATCATCGATAATCATGTGATTATTGCTTCAACTCCAAGATATAGTGCCAGGGATATTTTTCATTAGAGTTCCGCCAATTCCTTCTCATATTTATCCACCCACCCATCGGCACCGCATTCAGTGAAGATTTCGATTGCTTTGTTTAGGTTTTCCTTGGCTTTAGATGGCCCAGTATCCGACATAGCACTCATGGTTGCACGGTGGCAGGAAGGATATGTGCGCCAGGCAAACAGGATCGCAGTCGCAGTTCTCGAAAAGTGCTCCCTTGGCATACCACTAAGGAATCGAGGTCATGGTCCCCTCCAATCGAATTGTGAATACACGGCGTGGGACATCTCACTGGTCAAGGCCAATTCCCCGTCCTTGAAGCGGGAACTTCCCCTGGCCAGCACCTGGGAGGCGCCGAAAATCTGGTTGTGGATGTTCTCCATCCGCACTTCCTTGTCCTTGTCCATTCCCTGGATCGCATGGATCTCCGATTCCACTACCCCATCGATGCGGATGGATTTCCTTTTGCCCTGGTCCTCGAACTGGATGGGAACAAAGCGGGTTTCCTTTCGGTGAGAAATGAATCCCGCCAATACAGACAGACCGCCCCCGCCTTTTCCCGCCAGGATGGCCTCCAGCGCTGCCCGTTGTTCTCTGCCGGCTCTCTCGTCAATGTAGATGGCCTGGGTCCCCCCACCCTCGGCCATCACCTGGGGCATGTCCAGGAATACTAATGCATTCAATCCTCCCAGCTCGGCTTGCCCAAATTCACCTTCCAGGAAATGGATCGCCCAGAACCCGAGGCACCGCTCGTAATCGCAGGGCAGCTTCCAGGAAATGTGCCCCCGGCAGAGCAGATGGCAATTGCAGTTCTCGAAAAGGGTCCCCCTGGCCCACCACTGGGGAATGGCTGCCTGTGAATCGGCCATATCCTCCCTCCTTCCTCGAAGCGATCAGACCCAGGACTGCCCAACCATCCAGGCACCCCAGGCGATCATGATGACCCCGCCCGTCTTGCCCAGCAGGCCCCCGGCCGGTAGCACCTTTTCCACCAGCACGAATACGGCCAGAAAGGCCACCCAGAGCAGGTTCATCACACCCCCCACGAACAGTAGCGCCATCAGCGCCCAACAGCATCCCGTGCAATAAGCCCCATGCCGAAGGCCCATGACAAACGCTCCGCGGCTGCCCTCGCGCCATTCAGTCATGATGAATCCCACGGGTGTGCGGCACTTGGCCAGGCAGGCCTCCTTGAGCGGCATGAACTGAAACGCCCCCGCCGCAACAAGCAGGGCCGCACCCAGCCAGGGCGCCGTGGTCTCCATCATTGGGGATACCAGGGCAGCCCGCTGCAAAACGTATTGGGACAGCACTGCCGCCAAACTGAAGGCGCTCCACACCACCAGATAGCCGGCCAGGAAAACACCGGTGGAGACGAACGCCCCGCCCTGTTCCCGACGCTTGCGGTAGACGGACGCGAATATGAGCACCATCGGCGCTGCGGAGGGCACCATCATGGCCACCATCATCACGGCCCACATCACGTACATCAGCACGAAGTCCCCTGCGCTCCATGGGCGCATCATGGGCATCATGGCCATTTCCCTGCCCATCATTTCCATGTCATAGGCCAGATAGATGGTATACCCCCAGGCCAGCACCGTGATCAGGGTCAGCCCCGTGGCCACTACCAAGCGGTCGCGTTTGAATGCCGCTTCCAGAATCGTTTTCTTCCCCCTTTAAGAGAAGCTAATTGTCGAAATGGATTTCGGGAGGCCCGAATTCCCGAATGGAAAAGGGCTTCCCTTTATCGATACGTCACGAGCTTGTGGAATTCCCCTTGGAAATCTTACTCGATAATTCCGTCGGAACTAAATGTAGAATCCGCGAAGTGGGCATGGCTGTTGGCAAACTCCAAAGGCACCTGACCCGTCGCCTTGGTGGTGCCACTGGCCACCTCCGCCAAGCGGAACTCCTTGCCGTTGGGGAGGTCGATGCGGGCCCTCCATTCGACACCGGTCACTGGATTTTTCAGCGGCTCCACGGTGGTATCCAACAACCCCGGAATGCTCAGCCGGGCTGTCCGGCCCTTCAAGTCCATGTCGATTTCGATCGGCTTGAATATCGGTTCGTAGCAGGTTGTGCACATGGAACGGTAGATCTGCAGCATGTGGGAGCCCGGGTCCGCTCCCTCACCCTGCATGATCGCGGTCAGGGCGTCACGCTGGTCCTGATCGGCGTGTTCGTCGATGATGGTCTGCATAGTGCCATTGCCTTCGTGAATGGGATTGGGCCAACTGTAGGTATTGACCATCAGTAAGCCGTCCAGTTTCGTATCCCCGAAGTGCCCCTTATCGATTCGCCAAGCGACTACGGCCTTGCAGGTGCCGTCGGTTGGCCGCGCCATATACTGACAAGGACAGCCATAATCACAATTGCAATTGACGAAGTGCGGACCTTCTATTCTCCAGCTTGTTGTGGTCATATTCCCTTCCTCCATTTATCAGGGTGGATTGATCGTACGGGATTCCGGCAGCTGATGTGAATTCCCAATTCCCATGTCGCTTGCCGATCCCCGGGCCGGGAAATCCCCGACCCACCGCATACTCTTTCGCAAGGCGCATACCAAATTACAATAAATGGTTTAATCTTGATAACACAAAACTATTGATGGCATATCATGGCTTAGCAACAGGATACCCTTCGGCCTCCCAACCAGAAAACCCATCGCGGAAGTAATAAACTTTCTTATATCCTCAAAACAAGGCCTTTGTAACTGCATAGGACGAAAGACTTCAGGTCGAACCACTGCAATAAATGACGACATCCTGGTCTTTGCTCACCATCTTGGATAGCTCCGTTTTGCTGAGGACACTACTTTCCGGGAGGTTTACAGCGCCGGGAATGTGGTCCATTTTCCAAAGCCATTCGTTACGAACGTCAACGAACGGCACACCCCGGTCGAACAAAGCCTTGGCTGTAGTAACGTCAAAAATTACCCAAATCGATGGGCTTTAGTCAACTATAATCGAGAATACCTGTGGGTGGCGATATAAATCAAGTATCACAGGAATTTTCAGAACTGATATATTCAGTTTTGTATGGAATACATCAGGTTTTAAAACGGATAGAAAATCTGGCGTACATAGCAAACAGTAATCATCGATAATCATGTAATCATTGCTTCAACTTCAAGATATAGCACCGGGGATATTTTTCATTAGAGTTCCGCCAATTCCTTCTCATATCTCTCCACCCAACCATCGGCACCGCATTCTTTGAAGATCTCGATTGCCTTGTTCAGGTTTTCTTGGGTTTTTGGTGTATCCCCTTTTCGTTTGAACAATTCAGCATACAGGGCATAATCTCGGGCTAAATACCCCATCATGCCATATTTTTGATTTGTTTCGATGGATTTCTTAATCCAAACTTCAGCTTCGGATAAATGCTGATCATCGATATTTAAAATAATTGTACCGATATAATTTGGGATACACCCTTTATTCTATCATTTTCTACATGATATCTTTTTATCAAAAGGTGACAACATTCGATTCGGATACTAAGGTGGCAAACTTGATTGGATCGATGAACGTGGCATTTAAAGTCTTCAGATCATCTTCGGTCACCCCACGGGCGACAGAACAGGCGCCTCAGACATACACCGGAACATCCCCATCAACTACCTGATCTATCAACTCAGGCAGAGGCGGAAAGCCAACACCATGAACACTCTTTGCGACCTCCTTCTTTGCCAAATACGCGGCTTCTCCAATGAGGGCGAGAGCTACCTCTTTGCCGGCACCGAGTGCCCCTATGGCGGTAACGAAGGCTGCGGTACTTTTGGTTTGATCATCTGTGGCGTGCGTAGTAACTGCTAAAATCTTTCCCATTTTTTTTCTCCTTTCTTTGTGATTTTTGACAAGCTTAGGCGATGAATGAGCCCAATCTTATCAGTTTTCCTTTGATTTCATCTCCTTTGAAGGCTTCTAAGTCTTTTGGATGATGAAACGGAAAACGGATTTTTCTCCGTCTACAAGTTTACATGGATATCCCTTTTCTTGCATAAGCTTTGGAATTGTTTGACGGGTCGGATAGAAATCAGTGGTGACCTCCAATACCTCACCTGCAGTCATTTTTTTGAGGGTCACGATTGTCTCGACCGTCGGATATGGGCATACCTTCCCTATCAGGTCAATTCGGTGGTTGACCTTTTCTTCGGGCATGGTGATCCTCCTTTCAATGATTTTTAAATTAAAGTTTAAGGTAAGGCTATCCGATTACAAAATGAAAAAGCACTCTTCCTCAATTGCCACATTGTGATATTAACTGTCAAGATAATTTAAGTTTTGTATATGCTCTCTTAGATGGATAGTTTTATGAAATATTGTTAAATAGAGCCTGTTCAATATCTTAACTTATTGATATATTTATATAATTAAGGCATAGTTTTAAAAAGTAACCCACTAAACCCTTATAAAATGGGGGTTTTGTGTTTCTCAAAGCCTTAAAACCGCAAAAAGTAACCCAAATTTCATAGCCAAAAATGGTAGAAGTAACCCAACATATCAACGCTTATCATCTAACCATGAGATGGTATAAGTTCCGGTATTATCTAAGCTTGTGGGTTTTTCTTCTTGTTCTGTATACTCCTGAAATATTGAACGCCAATATTGAACAGGAGGCGCAGAACATGTCCCGTATACGCACATCGCAGGAATCAGAATTCCTGAAGTATTTTCGCCGCATCAACAAGCGCAGCATCAATAGCATTTTCTCTCAATACCGCTCCACCGGCCCGGTCGGTTATGCAAACTCACTGGTGCTGGCACGCATTCTCAAAGTCAAGGAGCGTATTTCCTCCGATCGGGAACTCAGCGAAAAGCTAGCCAAAATCAAAATCTATCGTGATGCTATCGGTATAAACCACGATGAGATCCCCGCACATAATACCTTCAACACTCTCCGCCAACGATTGGGACCGGAAGGCTTTGTTAAAATTCATCGACATTTTGTCTTACAGGCATACAAGTTAGGCTTACTTACTCCACCTATCTCAGATCTTCCCAAAATGGTTCGTGACAAGATTATTCTCGTCGGCGACTCAACTTTTCTCAAAGCCGTAGCCTCCACCAAAGGCGAAAAGGATGACGATGGTAGCTGGATATTCACCGATGATAGCATTGCCTTTGGAAAACCGCACCATAAGCACAAGTACCCTGTTGGTCACCGTGCGCATACACTTACATCTGTCAGTGGTATTCCTATCGTAAGCCGACTTGCACCTGCAAACGAAAGTGATCAGGCACATATTATGCCGCTTTTGAATACAGCCTTTGAACGTTATCCAAAGCTCCCCTTTGTCTGTGTGATTCTTGACGCGGGATATGACTCGGAGGAATTACACCGCGATATCTACACCGAGTTCAATATCCTACCTGTCATCATTCGTAAACCATCCATAAAATGGGGTCCAAATCTAGGCAATACCGGCACTCCTTTGTGTCCATTTGCGTACCCAACGCGACGCAAAGGAATTGAATACAATCGCGGACGCACCAAGTTCGCTTGCTACCGGGTTTGTATCAAAGACCCGCAGCGCATGCTCTTTCGCTGTGAGTATCAAGACTCGGAAAACCGATTTGGCTGGATCACCCATACCCACTTTAAAAATGACTACCGCCGACAAGGACCTGCTGTGCCTGGTTCAAGACCCTATGAGCAGTTAAAAAAACTTCGCACCGGAATCGAACGATACTACGGATTGACCAAAGAAAACCGATACCATATGGAAGTCAATAATACATACATGGGACACGATAATGTCCTTATTCACGTCATCGAGCATGACATAGTAGCAACCCTGGATATCCTTCACGAACACAAGAAAACCGGAAAATGGAGCGACGTACTCAACGTCTAATATTGAACAGGCTCAAATAGGTATTGTAAAAGATACGATATATGAGCTGGGATTAATGGATACTCTACGTTATTAGAGGAAAATATCTAAAATTTGGCTTGTCATTATCTCATAGCTACGTCAAGTTTGGATATATTGAGATATGTAACCTATTTAACTCAATGAAATTATTGCAAATATCAAAATTGATACATGCAACCTATCGCATATTGAAGGTTGGTGTCAATTCATAGTCCTGGGAAATGGGGATTTTGGCAAATAAAAAGGACAAATCCATGTGATAGGATTCACCCTTTTTTGTTGGGATACAATTTAGATATCCAAACTGGTTTTGGTTCCGGTTTTTACCAAATCATGGATGTAAAACTCAAACTGCCCTTTTTAACAAAAAGGTGAATATCACAAGGTTTAGCAGGCTGGAAATTTTGAAGGTATGTATGGAATACATGCACGAAACAGGAGCCTGAGAAAGTTGGTTTTTATAGCAAAACACAACCTCAGCTTCTAACGATGCAACTACAATATATAGACATGAGAAATAGAACTCTACAGCCCTTTCAAAACCTCATCGGTTTTTGTAAGCCAATAATCCATTCCCATCTCTCGGAACATGCCCTCGGCCTTTTTCAAGTTTTTTATTGCCTTATTTTGTTGGCCCTTATTGGCATACAGCTCTCCCAAGAAGTGATACCCTTGAGCGTAAAGGGGTTTTAATTGCAATTCGTTCAATATCTTTATACCTTGCAGAATGCTTTTTTCTGCCTTGTCATCTTGTGACTTTCTCGCTTTTCCAAATATCCTTCCCAATAGAATCCATATAAATCCTTCCGCCCATTTTTCGTGATTCTTTTGCGATAATTTCAAGGCTTCTTCGGCACAGGATTGAGCATTTTTAAAATCACCGGATTTCAAATGAACCATACCTAACAACCCATATTGCAAAGACAAATGATATTGGAGTCCCGCATCGCTATGGATTTTAAGGCCCTTCTCCATATGTTTCCGAGCAGTTTCAAGATTCCCCAGTAGACAGTATCCCCACCCCAATCGGGACCAGGCCGGACCTAATAAAATAGCAATTTGGCCCTCTTCACAGTATCTAATACAATTTTGTAAATGCTCTATTGCATTTTCTCCGTCTCCCTTAATATTTTGCATCGTGCCGTAATCTAATTCTAACAGACCTAAGGAAAATAAGTCTTTGATCTTGAGCGCAAAATCAATACCCTTTTCAACCAGGACTTTTCCTTCCTCAAAATTTCCCAATATTCCCATACTTCCCGCATATTTTCCATGAAAATGAGCATATACATTAAACGGCCTTCCAAAGAATTCAGACTGTCTTTGGGTTTTATCCAGCAAAGCAATGACTTTAGAAGACATATCAATTATTTTAAAGCATTCTCCTATCCACCAGTAAAAGGTACATAGAAGCAGTCCAATTGGAGCCATTAATTCAATATTATTCGTTTTTTCTGCCTCCTTAAAGGAATCCTCTAAATATTGTAACCTTAGAAGAAGGTCCTCACCTTTGAGCGCATAATCTGCACCAACTAGGACCTGGAAATGTGCAAGACTTTTCTCCTCCTCTAGCTCTTT
>DRHF01000118.1 GCA_011049715.1 Desulfobacterales bacterium | reverse complement strand
TTTCCTATGGATACATAGCTTCTAATAAATCGAACCCCGGGAAGATTCTCTGTTCTTTGGTAGAATCGTTCGAAATCCTTGCTATAGGAACGAATGTCGTTATGGAATATCGTACACTCTGTCTCCGGGCTATGAGATATTTGATCCTAAATTGAGGGGCGACTATGGCTACGGAAAGATGGAGAACGTGGTAACCAGTCTTGACTTTGAACGGCTATTATGTACTACCGGACCTCACGAAGGTGAGATATTGCGCCCTTCCGATAAGAAGCATCCCCATAAAATCGCCTGGATTCAATGCGTCGGTTCCAGACAGGTTATCCCGGGCGGCAACAGCTATTGTTCAGCCGTATGCTGCACCTATACCCAAAAGCAGGTGATTTTGACAAAAGATCATGACGCAGAGACAGAGTGTACGATATTCCATAACGACATTCGTTCCTATAGCAAGGATTTCGAACGATTCTACCAAAGAACAGAGAATCTTCCCGGGGTTCGATTTATTAGAAGCTATGTATCCATAGGAAAAGAGATCCCGGAAAACAAGAATGTTACCATAAGATACCCGACTACCGATGATGGAGTAAAGGAGGAAGAATTCGATCTGGTGGTATTATCCGTTGGGTTGAACCCTCCTGCTGAAGTGGAAAAATTAGCTGATATGTATGGCATCGAGCTCGATTATCACGGATTTTGTAAAACCAATCCTGTTAATCCTATTGAGACCTCACGCCGGGGAATTTTTGTAAGTGGAGTCTTCCAGAGTCCTATGGATATCCCCGAGTCGGTTTTTTCCGCCAGCGGAGCTGGCTCCCAATGTGGTGAATTCCTTGACCACCAGAGAGGGAAGCTGTCCAAAGAAAGGATATATCCACCGGAAAAGGATGTCTCGGAAGAGGAGCCAAGGATAGGCGTCTTTGTGTGTCATTGTGGGACTAATATCGGAAGAGTGGTTGATGTACCTTCCACAGTTGAATATGCCTTAACCCTACCCAATGTTGTCTACGCTCAGGAACAGCTGTTTTCATGTGCGACGGATTCTGCCCAGTCAATAGCGGAAATGATCCGGGAAAAGGGGCTCAATCGAGTGGTTGTCGCTGCCTGCTCCCCCAGAACCCTTGAACCGTTATTCCGGGACACGCTTCGAGAGGCGGGAATTAATCAATATTTCTTCGAAATGGCTAATATCAGAGAACATTGCTCCTGGGTCCACTCTCGCGAAAAGGAAGATGCCACCCAAAAGGCAAAGGATATAACCCGGATGTCCATCGCACGAGCTTGCCATTTGGAGCCATTACAGGAAATGGATCTGCCTGTAAACAGGACGGCGTTAGTGGTTGGTGGCGGAATAGCCGGCATGACTTGTGCTCTCTCCATAGCCAACCAGGGTCATGAGGTTTACCTGCTGGAAAAGGATACAGACCTGGGGGGGACGGCAAGAAGAATCCATTACACGCTGGATGGGGTTGATGTTCAGGCCTATTTACGTGATCTTGTGCACAAGGTTTATCAGCACCCCTTAATACATGTATCTACTGACGCCATCATCACAGAGGCTACCGGTTATGTTGGGAATTTCGTAACCAAGGTGAAGTCTGAAAAAGGGGGCACAGAGATAAAACATGGAGCAGCCGTCATCGCTGTTGGTGCTGATGTATATCAACCGACCGAATACCTTTACGGGGAAAATGACAGAGTGATGACCAACCTTGAGTTGGAGGACCGGATCATCAAAGGAGAAGAAAGGCTGATAAACTCCCGGAGTCTGGTGATGATCCAATGTGTCGGTTGTAGACAGGAAGACCGAAATTACTGCGCCCGGATATGCTGTAACCAGTCTATAAAGAACGCCCTGAAACTAAAAAAGATAACTCCCCGAATGGATATCTACATTCTCTTTAGGGATATTAGAACGTATGGGTTCGCTGAGGATTATTACCGGGAAGCGTCAAATAACGATGTTAAGTTCATCCGCTACGAGCCGCATGATAAACCGCAGGTGGAAGCTGTTGAGGAAGATGGTCAGCGTATTTTAAGGATTACCGCGACTGATCTTATTTTAGGCAGAAAACTTTCTATAGATGCCGATTACCTTGCTTTGGCTGCAGCTGTTATTCCCCCCGTGGGAAACAGGGAAATATCTCAATTTTTCAAGGTCTCTTTGGGACCGGATGGTTTCTTCCAGGAAGCACATGTAAAATTAAGACCTGTTGAGTTTGGTACAGAAGGCGTTTATCTTTGTGGACTGGCTCACTATCCTAAGCATATACCGGAAGCGATTAACCAGGCATATGGAGCTGCAAGTCGAGCTTTAACCCTTCTTTCACATGATACAGTCACAGTCTCAGGTTCTGTTTGCGAGGTGGGTGAGAAGAAGTGTATGGGGTGTGGGGCATGTATCTCAGCCTGCACGTATGGTGCCATAGAGTTTCGTAAGACACGAGAGGGCAAAAAGGCTGTGGTTAATCCTGTTCTCTGTAAAGGAGACGGCCTCTGCAACGCAAAGTGTCCAACAGGGGCGATTTTTCTAAAGCACTTTACCGATGAAGACCTCTTGAGCCAAATTGATGCTGCGGTTGGAGATGTGTAGAAGCATACGAATGAACAAAGTCGTGAATACTGACATGTGTCCATTCGGAAACGGTAGATTTTGGTCCAAGACAAGGCCGCGGGGGTTTTTCAAAGCGAGTCGCAGTTCTCTACGTCGAGGTTTGAAAAATTCCGAGAACGCAGTATTGGGCTAAAAGATGCCTTTTCCGAATGGCCATAGACAAAGGAGTTGAGAACGAATGAGTACAGGGCTTAAATTTAAACCGAAAATATTAGGTTTTGTATGCCATTGGTGAGCATACGGAGCTGCTGACATGGCTGGAGTTTCCAGACTGCAATATTCAACTGAAATCAGGCTTATTCGCGTCATGTGTTCCGGTAGAGTCGACCTGGAATTTATACTCCGAGCCTTCTCAAATGGAATGGATGGGGTGTTTATTGGTGGTTGCCGTCTTAATGAATGTAATTATATTACCCATGGAAATTACGATGCGCTAAACATGGTGCTTCTATGTAAAAAAATAATGGAGCACATCGGGCTGAACCCGGAAAGATTAAGTATCGAATTTATGTCTTCCGGTGAAGGAATCCTTTTTACCGAAATTGTTGATAATTTTTGTAATAAAATCAGAAAATTAGGTCAACTAGGCAAAAGTGAAGAAATAGACGAAGATGAATTAAAGTCCAAACTTGCAGAAGTTAGAAAGCTGATCCCTTACATTAAGATAGTGAAAAGGAATAAGCTGGAGTCACGCCTTGAAAACGAAGAAGAATATGACGGATTTTTCACCAATGACGAGATAGACAGGTTATTCAGTGAAGTAGTCTCATACTATATTGCTCCGGATAAGTGCCAGGCCTGTATGATTTGCCGTAGGAGATGCCCTGTAGAGGCAATTTCAGGTGGCAAGAACCGGATCCATGTAATTGACCAGGATAAATGCATCAAATGCGGGACTTGCCTTGAAGTTTGCCCCCCTCGCTTTGATGCGGTAAATAAGATTTCCGGCAAGCCTGTTCCGCCCCCTATTCCCGAAGAAGAAAGAACTATAGTCAGAAAGAGTAAAAAAAATGAAAGAAACCCTTTTACCGATTGACTGAAAAGAAGTTAGTTTAAGCAAGGCAAGGGATGACTATTTTGTGGGCAGCACAAAATATAGTAATATTTATTGCGAAATTTCGATCAAACTGTTGCTTTCTTCTATAATTTTTGATAAAAATATTATAGGCATTTGGAATGAAGGTTGGTTATAAAGACGCACTTATTCAGACCGAAATGGGGGTAAAAAAATGCTGAAGGTGGTTGTACTCATCAATGGAGTGGACCAGCAGTATGAGGGTTTGCGCACCAGCCTGGGGTTGCTCTGCGCCAATGCCGAGGTGCAAATGTTTGTCCTGCATCATGAGATCGGCAATATGAACGCGGCTTACAGGGAGAATCTCGAATGGTTTGAAGAGATGGAAGGCGAATATTTTTCAGATAATCAAACCAACGTGGAGAAACACGGTTTTAAGCATGCGACCATTGAAGAAATAGCGCCTCGGCTCAAAGAGGCTGATATCATCATTCCTTTTTAGGGGAAACATCATGAAAGTACTTCATATTCTGCGTACAGAGCCCGATGAATCTGTGAAAAAATTTATGGAGATTATTTCTGCAAAAGAAGAGTCCAAAGTGACACGTCTCTACACCGGAGACGTGGATTGGTCGGGTCTGGCAGATGATATTCTGGCCTACGATAAGGTCATCTCATGGTGGTAAATCGGTAATTTTTGATAACTTTCGCTCTTCCCGAAGTTTGATGGGCGTCATAAAATAGGTAAAGCGGGGCAAATAAATGCCAGAAACATTAGGTATATTCGTTAGTTCGGACAAGCACCTCGATTACATCATCAAACTGACCGAGGCCGCTCATGCAAAAGGCAAAAAGGTGCTGATATTTTTTACCGGCAATGGAGTGCTCCTTACCCAGTCACCAGAGTTTGAACAACTGGCAGGTAAAGCCAAGATGTCGCTTTGCGATGTGAGTTTCAAAGCCCTGGGGCTAAAGGGAGATGTACCCGGCTTTGGACCCAAGGACTTCGCTACCCAGGTAAATAACGCAGTAATGGTAGAAAAAAGTGACGGGTATGTTGTCTTCTAATAAATAATCGTCTAATAACTCCCCCTGCAATTCCCTTTTTGAATTTCTCCGATCAACTCCTCAATCGTGCGCACCCGATCCGGGAACACCGTAAAAGCCTTCCCCACCTGTTTTCGATCATGGCAATCACTCCCCCCGATGGAAGGTAATTCCCTCGTCTGGGCCACCTTTAACGCCTTTTGATTTTCCGCATCTGAATTCCTGCCATTGTGGGTTTCGATGGCGTTAAAAACCAAATGTCAAACCCTCAAGGTTCATTGTCTACTTTGGGATAGTTGATAAATTCTAATCAATAGATAAATAATATATATTATAATTCACAATAATTACAATATATTTTATAATGTGATACACTAGCATTTCTAGTTCATGGGACTGTCAGAATTGGCTAAAAAATAGCTAAAAAATAGCTAAAAATCCTTGACCCAAACTAGCGCCGATGCTACCAATAATAACAGGTCGAGAGCCGTAAAGATCCCAAAATGGCTAAATAGTGCTCATCCACGACTTTAAAATAAATAATTGCTTTCGTACATCCTAAACCAACAATGTTGATCGATCTTTATCGAGAAGGGTTTTTAAAGTGACTGATAAAAACGATATTGAAAACAACAGAGATCCCATTGAACGGGTCTACAAGGACAAAGTAAAATTCGAAATTTACGGTGAAGAAATGATCGAAAAGCGGGTTAAATCAAGCGGAAACAGCGGTAGGGTTTACCTTCCCCCCAACTGGATTAACCATCATGTAAAAATAATTAGAATCGATTAACCGATTAATTTGAAAGGAATTTCATCTGTGAAGGAGATACGGATCAGAAAATTAAGAAAAGAGGACGCCGATGAAATCGCAGGAATTTATGGCGCCATCACACAAAAACCGGTCGAAATTGATTTTAGACGAATTGTTGAAAAAGACGCCCGTAGGGATGATGCCTCGTTTGTGGCCGAACTCGATGGAAAGGTGGTCGGCTTTATGACCAGCTATATTCTAACGCTGGGGTTTGGAATTGAAAAAAGCGCCTGGATCGCTACTCTGGGTGTCAACCCTGAATTTATGGGCCAGGGGATTGGTGAGCGCTTGTCCAAGGAAATTTTTCAATATTATAAGAAAGAGGGGATCAAAACCGTATATACTTCGGTTCGATGGGATTCTACTGATCTGTTATCGTTTTTTAAAACCCTCGGCTTTGACAGAAGTAACTTCATCAATCTTCGGAAAAGTCTTGAATAAAATCGCCTTATTCGGGCTTCAAAACTAAGACATTTTTCCAACGCCCTTTAAAAAGAACCGCCATCTACAAAAAAGATCATCCGGATGGGGATCAGGCGGTGCGAACTGGCATTCCACCTGAATTCGGTCATCCACCTCCCGGGCAAAGCTTATAAACTCCCCTTCGTGCATCTCCTTGCAAACAAACTCACCCAGTCCCCTTTTAAGCCGGGCCTCTTGGGTCGGACAGGATGGCACCGATATGATAACCTCATCTGACTTCTTTTCAAAATGGTAATCCACCAGAATACACCATGGAAAAAATTGAAGAGCAGTCACAAATCCGTTAAGACCTTTTTCTTTTATTTGAAAACGGGATATTAAATCTTTGGCAGCCATCCCTGTCACTCGAGCCCAGA
>DRHF01000117.1 GCA_011049715.1 Desulfobacterales bacterium | reverse complement strand
TTGCAACGGTTAAAGATGGAAAAATCGTGTCCCACCGGGCGAATCCGAGCAATTCATATACTCGAAATTTTTTATGCGCAAAGGGCAACGATTATCTGAAGCGCTTTTACAGCCCCGAGCGGTTGTTGAAACCGATGATACGAAAGAACGGCGATTTCGAACCGGTTTCCTGGGATGACGCCCTGGATTTAATTGCGGAAAAACTGACTCAAACCCGAAAAGAGTACGGCCAGCTGTCTTCCCTGTGGGCCCAGTATTCGGGCTCTCTTTCCTTTTTAAATCTGCTTATGCCGCGGATATTCTGGATCTATCTCGGGGGCAACACCATCAACACCGGCGGGCTTTCCGTTGATGCGTTGCAGGCGGCCCAGAATAACGATTTCGGCGAATGTCTCTTGCATCATCCCGATGATCTGCTCAACTCGAAAAATATCGTATTCTGGGGGAAAAATCCGGCGGCCACAAACGTGCATCTCATGCCTTTTATCAAGAAAGCCAAAAAAAACGGGGCCAGGATAACCGTTGTCGATCCGCGTTATTCTCGAACCGCCCAAATTGCGGACAGACACATTGCTCTGGCGCCCGGCGGAGACGGATATCTGGCCATTGCAGTGGCAAGAGAAGTTCGACGTCGCCAGGGAAAGGAACCTGACTTTGTCCGAAGTCTCGGCACGGGTTGGGATGAATACACGGCGATGCTGGATCGCTACGAAGATCAGGACCTGTTCAAACGGGCTGATGTAACCGCCGATGAGGTTTCGCATCTGGCCTCCGCCTATTGGGACGACCAACCGGCGGCTACCCACCTCGGGCTGGGTATGAACTGGTATAAACAGGGGGGTGCCCATAGCCGTTTGATTCATTCGTTGATTTTTTTCAGTGGAAATGTAGGGGTTCCCGGTGGCGGAGCCAATTTTTTTGGAATGGGGATGCCTTTCGACACCAAAATCATGCGGGAAGAAATGGCCAAAGCAAAAGAAAGGGGAGTAGAGCTTGTTAAACCGCGCCGGATCCTCAACCCGTATCTGGCCCGGGAAATCGAAAAAGCTGAAAACCCGCCGATCAAGCTTGCCTGGGTTTCCATGATGAATCCGGTGGCCTCGGCTCCGGATTCTCAACACATGACGAAGGTGCTGCGAAACCTTGATTTTGTCATCGTAACCGAGCAGTTCATGACGGCCACGGCCAGGTGTGCTGATGTGGTGCTCCCGGTCACCACTTATCTGGAAGAAGATGATGTGATCGCCAGCCACGGCCACCCTTACGTGGGGCCGGTGAATGCTGCTGTTCCCCCGCAGGGAGAGGCCCGCAGCAATCTATGGATTTTCAGCAAGGTGCTGGACAGGATGGGGCTGGAAGGGGCCATGCCGGTATCCCCCTGGGAATGGATATCCCGTTCCTTTGGATCTCTCAACGAACAGGGCATAACCCTTGAAGACGTGAAAAAGGGGCCGGTCAGGCGCAACCTGCCGGACATTCCGTACCAGGACGGTAAATTCCCCACCCCGGACGGCAAGTTTCAGTTTATTCCCGATTACGAGGGAAGACCGGAACCGGAAGCCGGTCTTACTCTTCTGATGGTGAAAGTGAGCTCTTTCCTCAATTCTCAACTTCTTTCAGAGGAAGCAACGTCCACACCGACGGTATATCTGAACCCCGACACCATGGTCGATCTGGGAGTTGAGGAGGGTGAGCGTGTGTGGGTACAAAGCAAGCTCGACCGTCTGGAAGCCCTGGCAGCCGCTTCAGATAAAACAAGGCCCGATATCGTCGAGATGGTCCCATGCCATTGGAAAGACGATCAGGGCGGCGTCAACCGGCTGCGTGAGGCAATCGCCAGCGATTTAGGTCCCACAGTGGCGTTTAACGAAACCCGGGTGACCATCCATAAACATGCTGATTGAACCCCAATTGAGCGAAAAAAAGCTCAACCGGGGAGTTATGAGTTAAATGTTAATGGTTATTGGCTTTAATCTCGTTCATTAAGCTATATTACCTGTGTAGGTGAGATACAATTTTGATTTAAATTTTATGAAAACCAATAACTGATAACGAATAACAACTATTCGAGTTTTGACTCGATTAGGGTTGAACTGATAGCAGGCGCCCAAAGTCCCAACATTTCAGCCTGTTTACAGAAAAATGCCTTCTTGAAATACGACCGGTATCCGGTATTTGAATCCAGGCCGTCTGTTGCCGCAGTATGATTGCTGCTTGATATCCAGCCCTACTACATATTGTGATGCATCCTGCTACGGCCCACAACCTCAAATTTTCCCTTATCCCGCTCGCGAAAAGAAACTTCTTATCAAATCAAATGTGGACATGGGCCTGATGACGGCTATCACCATTTCATTGGCGCTGGCACTGGACTTTTATATCCTGTCGCCGTTGCTGATGAAAATGGTTAGTAAAACCTTTGAAACAGCTGTCACTGATATCGATTTCGCCATGAATGATAAGTGTGTTGCCGGCAGCGGCAGATTTTTAGAGGTGATAGCAGGCGCTTTGGAGGAGAAGGTAGAAAATATGGGAAGACTATCTCTCAAGTCAAAGAATAGAATTTAAATTAGTAGTAAGTGTACTGTTTTTGCTGAGAGAAAATCCACCGGATTAACCATAAGGTAGTCGAGGAAGCGAAGAGTCAGAGCGGCAGTTTTTCCATGATAAATTTTCTTTTAGGATTCAGGCTATACGTAGATTAACACCACCCTACGTATAACTCAGTGGAGGTTCGTGTTCCATTCATGAAAAAATCGGAGTTGTCGGCATTGCTGGCTCAGCAGTGTAAGATTATGAAAAGTTATTGAAATAAATCGAAGGTTCTGGTAATTTTAAAAGTCTATTGCCAAAAACTTAAACCAAATAACTCTAAACCCCATCACTTATTGTTTTTAACCCCCTTTTATCATGTTTTTTATGTAACTATAGGGATTATTGAGAGGTAAATATGATCGCGAAAAAATCCGCACTATCGGACGAGGATATCACCATCGTTCCCACGGGCTGTTGCCATGACTGCGGCGGTCGTTGTGTGCTCAAGGCGCACGTTAAGGACGGAAAGATTCTCAGATTGGAAACGGACAACGGCGAGCAGCCGCAGATAAGGGCCTGCCTGCGAGGACGCGCTTACCGGCAGCGCCTTTATTCTCAGGATAGGTTGAAATATCCGTTGCGCCGTGTCGGTGACCGCGGTGAAGGAAAGTTTGAAAGGGTATCGTGGGACGAAGCCCTGGACGAAGTGGCCTCTAAGATGACGAAAATAAAAGAGACATATGGCAACTCGACAATTTTCCTGGCTGCCGGCTCGGGAAACCAGGGCATGCTCCACGGGGCGCCTCCGGTGGGTGCCATGCTTTTGGCGTTTGGGGGTTTTACCCGCATCTGGGGCGTTGCTTCTTACGAGGCACCGCTGTTTGCCTCAATGGCCACTTACGGCACAATCAAAACCGGCAATTCCCGGGAGGACCTCCTAAATTCCCGCCTGGTTATTATATGGGGATGGAATCCGGCCAACACCATTTGGGACCCGGAAACCAGTTTCACCCTGGCAAAAGTACGGGAAAAGGGTATCAAGATCGTGGTATTGGATTCGCGCTACACGGACACCGCCGCTGCTTTCGCCCATCAATGGATTCCCATTCGCCCCGGCACGGACGCGGCCATGCTAATCGCCATGGCTTACGTCATAATCACCGAGGATATGGTGGATCGGGCTTTTATCGAAAAGTATACGGTCGGTTTTGAAAAATACAGGGACTACATTCTGGGCCACGAGGATGGTGAACCCAAGACGCCCAAGTGGGCCGAGGAAATCACCACTGTACCGGCTGAAACCATCATCACTCTGGCCCGTGAGTACGCCCTATCCAAGCCCGCGGCTCTTATTGCGGGCTGGGGGCCGGCGCGTGCGGCCAGAGGCGAGCAATACTCCCGCGCGGCCAACGTCCTGACTGCCATAACGGGCAATATAGGAATCGATGGGGGATACGCCTCGGGGTTCATGAGGGCTTACTCCAGCCGCGAGACAGCCTCCGGGACTCACGGTTCGAGAAATCCAGTGGAAAAGGACGCCCCTCCTCGCAAGAACAGCCTCTATAAGTTGCGGGGAGGGACCAATCCAAACAGCGCACGTATACACAGTGCCAAGGTCTATGACGCCATTTTGCGCGGACGGGCGGGAGGATACCCCACCGATCTCAAGATGGCTTATGTGGTTGCCAGCAACCATCTTAACCAGCATCCTAATGTCCGCCGCGGGGTGGAGGCCTTCAAAGCCCTCGAGTTCGTCGTGGTCCACGAGCAGTTTATGACCCCGACTGCCAAATTTGGTGACATCGTTCTGCCCGTGAACACTTTTATGGAACGAAATGACATTGCCCCCCCATGGCTGGGCTCGCCCTATTACATTTACCTCAATAAGGCCGTTGATTCCCTCTTCGAATCCAAATCCGATCTGGATATAGTCCGGGAGCTTTCAAAAAAATTGGGCCTCCCTCCGGGTCTGGGTGCCATGAAGGAAGAAGATATTTTGCGCACCATCGCCGGCAGGCGAGACGACATCTCCGACTATGAGCAAATGAAACGAGACGGCGTGGTCAAGATCAAGCTCTCAGAGCTGGTTGTTTCGTTTAAGGAGCAAGTAGAAAATCCAGATAGCAATCCTTTCCCCACCCTTTCCGGCAAGATCGAGATCTATTGTGAACATCTGGCAGAGATGGACAACCCGTTGCTCCCGCCCATCCCAAAGTACCTCACACATTCTGAAAGTTACGACTCCCCTCTGGCCGCCAAGTACCCTCTGCAACTTTTGACCACCCACTACAAGACCCGGGCCCATTCTACCTGGCACAATGTGCCCTGGTTGCAGGAGATCGAGCCTCATTCCGTATGGATAAATCCGGTTGACGCCGAAAAACGCGGCATCGAAAACGGAGTTCGGGTATATGTATTTAATGACCGGGGGAAAATACGCATTCCGGCCAAAGTCACCGAGCGCATCATGCCGGGCGTGGTCAACGTCAGCCAGGGTGCATGGTACGATCCGAATGAACAAGGGGTAGACATAGGGGGTTGTGCCAATGTGCTGACCGACGACGCCCATTCCCCCAGCGGCACGCATCACATGAACAGCGCCCTGGTTCAAGTCGAGCCCGCAGAGGAGGTTGTGCCATGACCCAGTTGGGATTCTATTTCGATCAGACCCGATGCACAGGCTGCTACACCTGTGCCGTGGCTTGTAAGGATTGGCATGACCTCGACGCAGGAACGGTAAACTGGATGCGGGTGAACGCCATAGAAAAAGGGAGATTTCCGGACCTGTTTGTAGCCTATTTGGCCCTGCCGTGTTGTCATTGTACGAACCCGCCCTGCGCCGCGGTCTGCCCGGTGGAAGCTATTTCCAAAAGAGCGTCGGATGGTATCGTGGTGGTTGACAGGGATAAGTGTCCGGGAAATATGGATTGTCGTTCGGCTTGTTTCAAAGCCTGCTCCTGGAACGCCCCTCAGTTCGGCCCGGGAAAGAACGCCAAAATGCAAAAATGCGATCTCTGCTTGGAGAGGCTGGAAAAAGGCCGGCAAACCGTTTGTGTCGAGGCCTGCCCCATGTACGCCCTGGACGTTGGTCCATTGTCGGAGCTCAGAGCTAAATATGGAGATTGTGTCGAGGCCGAGGGCTTTCACTACTCTGAAAGATTTAAACCTTCAGTGATATTCAAGCCTAAAAAGGAGTAATGCCAGCTATCAAAGAAGTTAACGGCCAAAGCGGACGAAGAATGCAAAGCTCTCATCTTGTACGAACGATTTTTACAATTTTATCTTCGCTAAGAATCTGATAAATCAGTCGATGCTGAATATTTATTCGACGTGAATATGCACCGGCTATACGAGGAATGATATCGTTTTCTGTCTCCATCTCGAATTCCTGGCACACGGCCAGGAATACAGCCTCTGATCACGCGTAGCCTTGTTCCATGATCTGCGTGGCCCGGTCTTACTCCATGGTCTCTCCCTTCTCCCTGTCTCTTGTCTCCACATCACCACCAGAGGTCATGCGGGAGCGATTACGTCGTGGCCCGGAAGGCCCCTCGCTAACGTTTGGATCAGCCGCGAGATTGCGAGTCGGTGTTAATTGCAGTGACATCGGGAGGCCTTATAAGTGTTAGGTGCTCTTCTCCGGTGAGTCAATAGCAATTCGGACTCCCAAGGCCGTCAAGACGGAAAGGACCTTTCCGATTTGGGCCGTCGGCTTGCCCTGCTCGACTTCAATAATGAAGCGAAGTCCGGTACCCACTTTGGCGGCAAGATCCGACTGTCGCATTCGCTTTCGCTTCCTGTGACCACGGATCACTTCTCCAAGACGCTTGGGATCGGATAGGAGGGTCATCTCGGTGGGGTCAAACTTAACGCCAAACTCCGCCTCTTCTATGATCTGGCCCACATACTGCTTCGCAACGGATGGCTTGAGTTCAAAAAACTCTTTGCTGGTGACGAGGCGGAAGGCTCGGAGCTTGCGATGAACCACGCTTTCAATCCGTTCTGGGTCTGAAACAAGGAAAGAGCAGAACTCCTTGAATTTCCCAGGCACTCCTGCGCTGGCATTGATTTCAGTGACGCGTTGCGCAACAGTCGTCGTGGTCAGACCGATCTTAACTAGGCCTGGCATACGACTGTGGGTAAGAATATAGATGTATCCATTCATATGATTCGTCGCACCTAACTAGTGATTGAGCAGAATCTGTATAACATCCCTAATAAAAAAATAATTGCCAACAAAAACCGTCTATTTTAAGATTTATCTAACTGAAAACAACGGGGTCTTGAATCTTGACTGATTGAGTTTTTTATCCATTTTTTCGATTTTTTTCCTCAGTTTGCTGTTTCTTCTGATCCTATCCGTGACCCTTCTGCAGGCATGTGACACGGCCGACTCGCTTATCCCGAAGTTGGCCCCAATCGCTTTGAGCTTTTCTCCGGTATGTTGC
>DRHF01000116.1 GCA_011049715.1 Desulfobacterales bacterium | reverse complement strand
GCCGATCCAATTATAAACTGGAAAAAATCAGTGGCAACGATTCCCCATAAACCCGATATAGTGGTGTAAAATAATGTAAAAATAAGGATCAAAAAAAGAACAAAATCAGGATCAGATCCCGGCATCACGATCTCAGCAACCGTCCAGACCGCCTTGATGATCCAGCCCAGGGTAATTGCATTGGCCAAAATACCGAAATAAACCCCTTTGAACCCTCTCAGAAAGGCAGCTGATCTGCCGTCATAGCGGAGCTCGATCAGCTCGGCGGTGGTGATGATCTCGGATCGCCGCAACAAAGGGGCAAATATAAATGCCCCCAGGGCACCCGCTCCGCCCATCACGAAGGACCATGCATACCATACCCCTGGAATTCCATCTTTTGCAATAAGTCCGGTGATGCCTAAAGGGGTATCGATGGCAAAGGCCGAAGCGATCATGGACATACCCGCCAGCCACCATGGAAAAACGCGGCCAGAAACAAAGTAGTCGTTCACACTTTTAAGAGCCCGTTTTGAAAAGTAGACTCCCAAAAAAAGACTGAAAACCAGGTATATGAGAATGATGCTCCAGTCGATAATTGGCAGTTGCATGGGATCCCTGGGCCGGTCTTTCTAACTCAAATTTAGCATCTTAGATTTTACAAAGACTCGCCTTCGGCGTGGGGTGAAAGATTTTTTTTGCTCCGGTTACCATTCAACCGATTGAAGAACCCCGCGGCAAGCCCGGGGAATCTTCCACCGATAAGGAAATTGTCTTATTTTAGATTCGCTCGCTGTTTCGGTCCAAATTCCTTGAGTTGATTCGGAGTAACGATCGAACCGTATGCATCTTTTAAGGAGAGAAGTCCCTCTCGCTGCTCGTTGAGAATTCGAAAGAGTGTTTCCGGAATATTCGATTCTTTGCGGTATGACTGTAATTGCAGATCTATCCTGGCAATGATATGATCAACATAGAGAGAAAACTGTTTTACATAAAGATCCTCCGTATATTCCTTTTCGATTATTTCCCGGAAAAGCATCTTGAGATCTTCAAACACGGGAAGAAACCCAATCGGGGTTTGAATGACATCCACCTCATTGTAGACTTTTTTTTCAAGCCAGCTTAACCAGACTTTTACATCCTTCTTTTCCCCCAAAAGCGCCTTGGAATCACCGCCCCTGGCTTCGCGTGTTAAAAAATAATTCAATCCAGCCATGACAGGCTGCTTATCTTTTGCAATTTTCTCGTTCCCGAAAAACTTCAACTGGGCTTCCATATAATCTCCCAGTGATCCGGGAATAAATGGCGCGTTTGCCCAAGGCTGCCGTCTGACGCCGGTCGCCCCGACCTCGGTGGCTGTTGCAGCCGATACAATACAAGCGCCGATCACAACACCGTAGTCGGAATTTTTTGCTGCCCAAACCGGTGGCATGGTATTACTATCCCGGCCACTGTAGGTGACAACCCTTGTTTCCACACCCTTTGGGTCTTCTGCTATTTCAGCATAATTTGCGAGTGCCGTTGAGGAAAGGGTGCACCTTGAATTTGGATGAGATATCGGAACTACTTCCCCATGTTCATCCAGTAAACCCCTTTTCCAGGGCCCTTGGAAATTAACACCCGCCAATGGCATTTCTTCACCGTTTCCACTCCATTGTGGTGTACCGTTTTCGTCAATAAGAACATTGGACCATATCACTTCTGTGCCGGCTTGCCTGAGGCATTCCATGAGTATGGGGTCCCCTTCCCGGTTAACATCTTTTACGATCCCGAATATACCACACTCCGGATTGATCGACCGTATGATGCCCTCATGGTCTATCCACATTTGGGCCAGGTCATCGCCCACAAAATGATCACCGGCCATGGCTGTAGTCGTCTTTCCACATCCGCTGGGTGCCGCCCCGGTAGCCCAGGTGACCCGTCCGCCGGGCCCTTCGATACCGGTGATGAACATGTGTTCCGAAAGTTCAACTCCCCTTTTTTCATAAACAGCTCTATCAACGGAGAATCGATGATTCCCTTTTTTCAACAACAGCGTATTACCGGCATATGTGCAGTTTATGCTATAGGTTGTTTGATAACTTCGATCCATGTACACCCGTGCATGGGGCAAATCTTCAGGCCGGTTTAAACCTTGACTGTGTATGTTGGCATAAAAATGACCTAACTGATCGATCGATTTGTCAAAATAAGAAAAGGCATTCCTGTAAAGGAGTTCCGCACTGTGGATCACGTAAGCAGAACTCGTTATCTCCAGAGCCGGATTTGATACAGGGGAACCGACAGGACCCCGAATATAAAATCCGATGATCATGGTTTTTCCCCTCATAATACCGGTCATTTTCTCCTTTATATCAAGGAGTGCGTCTGTCCGGTCAATTTTGTTTGCGAGGGAGCTGATCTCTTCATCCGGATTTGCAATGTAAAAGGTACGATCGATAATCCGACCTTGTTCCTCCTTAAGATCAAAATGGATGGTATGTCCTTCCATGGGGAGTTTGGATTCTTCCCCGTTTGTTATGGCCAGCTCTTTGACATAGTCTCTATCAGCATCAGACCCGGTATTGATAAAAATTGTTTCCGGGTCACACATGGCGATTGCATTGGCAATCTTTATAGCGACATCCGGATGGGTGATTTTTTTTATCTTGGAAAAATTTGCCCCATCCATTTTGTTTTCAAACACCAGCAGGGCAGATTTAAAAGATGTAATTCCGCCAACTGCCTTTACAATATCGATTCCGGTCTCTTTTTGAAGCATACAATATTCTTCCTTTCTCGATCGGTTTTTAATCCGGCTGTTAATCGCCATCAACGATAATATCGTTTAAATTCCTTTTGGGTACATGGTGGACACTCTGATCGTCCACCCAGTACTGAATACTGCCATCAGCACCAACTTCCTCTATTACGATCTGCTCTTTCGGTTTTCCAATGGCAAGGACCAGGAGTATTTTATACTGCATAGAGATATGGAGGATTCCTCTAAGTTTGTTTCGGTTTATTGAACCGACCATGCAGCCCGAAAGACCCATTTCCCTGGCCCCCAAGAGAATGCTCTGGCTTGCAATACCGTGATCGCATCCAAAGTTCTTTGTTTTTCTGGTATCGCCGAGGACAATAATGTAAGCGGATGGCCTTTCCCCATCTTTGGGTCCTGACCATTCTTTGATATAACCTTTCCAGTTAAGACAAGGGAAAATTCGATCGTTTTGCTGGGGATTAGAAGAAAGAATATAGCTTAGAGGCTGTAAATTGGCTGCAGAAGCAGACAGCCTACCAAGATTTACCAACTCCATTAACGTTTCCAATGCCACCGCATGGTTCTGGTAGAATCTCCGGCAGCTTCTGTTTCTTCTGACAAGATCTGCAATCATTTTAATCTCCCTTACATATAAATCTTTTTTTGAACCGGCATATGTTGGCAAATCCAAACTAGGGTCGCGTTAAATTCATTTTTAAGAGCCATTAAAGCCTTACCTCTATGGCTGACACAGCCCTTTTCTTTTTGGGTCAATTCTGCAAAGGTCTTTTGAAGCGGCGGATAGTAAAAAATAGGATCATACCCAAAACCATTTTGACCGCCGGGTTTAGGGGCGATTAAGCCTTTGCAATGTGCAGTATATTTCAATGCATTCCCGTTTGGAACCGCAATGGAGATGACACATTCAAAAATCGCCTTCCTATTTGACTGGCCCTTCATTTCCATCAAAATTCTGGCGCATTTCTGTTCATCGGTTGCATTTTTTCCTGCATAGCGTGCGGAATGGATGCCGGGTAAACCGCCAAGCGCTTCCACCACAAGCCCGGAGTCATCGGCCAAGGCGGGAAGATCCAGCACTTTTGATGTGAAACTTGCCTTTTTGTACGCATTTTCCTCAAAGGAATTTCCATCCTCCTCCACACCCGGGATAGGGCCGAATTCTTCCAACTCCATTATTTTAACCGAATAATCTTTTAATCGATCCCGAATCTCATGAATTTTGCCCTTGTTTGTTGTGGCAATCACCAGGGGCACCGGCTGGTCCATGAAAACCTCTTTTTTCTGATATCAAAATCAAGCGTCACACATTTAATTTTTGCAAAGATTTTAAATATAAATCACGGGTTGTCCTTTGTAAAGCTTTTTCAAAATATGAATCAGATCAATGAGTTAATAAACAGTAGTCGAGAATCCAAAGACCCCTTGGCTGTAAAATGAAAAAGTATATCAAAACCATCTGATTCGGACAGACTGAGATGTGGATCTACCTTGATCCGGTACCCAAAAAGTGATATTTTATGGTCTATTTTTATCTGCCGTTTTGGATTATCCTGTACCAGATTAAAAATTTGATGACCCATGGAGTGGATGATTGAAAACTCCCAGGGCCCTCAACTATTTAACATAGATGGAGAATCGATGGAAAAAACAATTCATCCAAACTTGATAGTTTTGAACGATGTGCAGAAAGAGAAAATCCATACAGACTCACTACAGGTTTTAGCTACGGTCGGTGTTCGAGTTGACTCTGCGACGGCCAGGCAGCTTTTTACCGATGCCATCGGTACGGAGGCAACCCGTGAAGACCGCGTCTATATTCCAGCCGAACTGGTCGAATATGCCTTGAAACTGGCCCCCTCCTCAGTAGATATTTATAATCGCAGGGGTGATCTCGCATTCCGGTTACCGGGCCAGACCCGCTTCGGGATCGGAGTGACCGCCCTCTATTATCAGAACCCCGAGACCGACAGGATAGAGCCGTTCACCCGGCAGCATATGGAAACAACCGTCCGACTGGGGGACATATTGCCAAACTTCGACACCATCTCAACCATAGGGATCATTCAGGATGTTTCACCTGAACAATCCGACCTTTACGCTACTTTGGAAATGATGGCCAACACCGTTAAACCGCTGGTGATCCTGGTATCTGATGAACGCGTCTTTCCGGCCGTGTTGGATCTTTTGGCACACCTGCATGGCGATTTGGCTCTAAAATCGTTTATTATTCCCTATTTCAATCCGATCAGTCCCTTGGTAATCAATGAAGGAACCGCAGACAAGATGTTTGCTGCCATTGAACGGGGTTTGACCTTCATCTATTCCAACTATGGTATGGCCGGCGCAACTACGCCGATCACCCCCGCAGGGTCCCTAATTCTCTTGAACGCCGAACTTCTGGCGGGACTGACCCTCATCCAATTGATAAAGGAAGGCGCCCCGGCGATTTTCGGCAGTCTGCCTGCCTCTTTTAACATGAAAGGGAAAGGGAGTTTTTACGACCCGAGGGGCTACCTGTTAAACCTGGTCTGTGCCGAGATGATGGACTATTACCACCTACCCCACTGCGGAACCTCCGGCAGCGGTATGGGATGGGGAGCAGATCTCATTTCAGCGGGCCACCAATGGACTAACCATGTGACCAGTTGCATCGGTCGGGTGGGATTGGCGCCTTTTGTGGGCAATATACTGGATAGCATCACATTTTCACCGGCCGTCATCACCTATGCAAATGAGATAATCGAACAGGCGCGTCTATTTACCGGAGGGTTTGATATGGATGACACCTCTACGATACTGAACGAAATCGCTCAGGCAGGACCCGGTGGAAATTTCCTGACCTCAGATCTCACTTTCAAGCAGTTTCGCCAAGCCCAGTATCACAGTGATATCTTCCCGCGGCTTACCCCGGAAGAATGGCAGACAGAGGGCTTCCCGCGGCCGGATAACTATTTAAGACAATATACCAATGAGCTGATGTCCAGTCTCGATCCCCCTGGGGATCATGAAGATTTAATGGCGAAGGGTGAAGCATTTATTTGCAAATTAGTCGCCCGTTAAAGCTATATTTATTCTTCAATCTGCCAGTAAACAATTTTATTCATCATCCAATCCACTAAAAAATAGAGAATCAAGGCGACGGTAACAAGCACGGCCAGCGCTGCAAACATCAAGTCCGTCTGCATGCGGGCATTGGCATGAAGCATATAAAAACCGAGTCCGGCGCTGGAGCCTACCCACTCTCCAACAATTGCCCCTATGGGAGCCACGGCCGTTGCCACACGCAGCCCGGAGGCAAACGCGGGCAGTGCTGCCGGTATCCGGACATGATAGAGGATTGCGGACGGTGACGCATTCATCACCCGGCCCAATTCCAGCCACTCGGGCTCGGTTCTCCGCAATCCGTCATAAAAAGCGGCCGTCACCGGAAAGAAAATTATCAGCACGGCCATGGTAATTTTAGAGCCCATGCCATAACCCAACCAAAGAACAAGCAACGGTGCCAGGGCAAAAACAGGCACGGCCTGGCTCATGACAAGAACCGGCAGCAGCCAACGCTTCAAAGACCGGGAAGCCATCATGATCAGTGCGCTTGCCGCTCCGAGCAACGACCCAATAACTAGACCGGCGACAATCTCAACGATTGTAATCCATGCGTGAAACCACAAAGTCGCCCATTTGGCAACAAGCGCCTTTGCAACAGGCAACGGTCCGGGTAGGATATAAGGAGGCGACCCTGTCAGGTACACCACGACCTGCCAAATCAGAATCAAGCCGATGCTAATCACCGAAAGGCGTAGAAAAACCATTTTATGCTGTTACGACCAGTTGTTCCAGCAGCCTGGCGTGCATGGCCGATATGGCCGGATTATCAAGGTTGCGTGGGGGGTGGCCCGGCGGTAGCACGACACGGCCCAAACGTGTCGGGCTGCCGGTCATTACATAAATACGATGGCCCAGCCGAAGCGCCTCCAGCGGATCGTGGGTCACCAGCAGAACAGTGGCGCCTTGTATCAACTCAGCCGACAGATCCTGGAGTTTTATCCGCGTCAGCGCATCCAGGGCCGAAAAGGGTTCGTCCATGAGGATAACCGGTCTATCTTCCATCAGGGTTCGGACAAGAGCCACCCGCTGGCGCATTCCGCCTGACAGTGTTGCGGGTAGTTCGTTTGTGCAGTGGCCCAGCCCCACCGCTTTGAGCAGGGAAATTGCGGTTTCTACCCGCTGCCCGGATACTTCTCGCCGCAACCGTGCGCCCAGAAGAACATTATTCAGAACGGTCAGCCAAGGAAGGAGAAGATCCTTTTGGGCCATCCATGCCGTTTGTCCTTTGGTTTCTTTGACGCCGCCAAAACGGATGGTTCCGGAAAAACCCTCCCGCAGGCTACCGGAGATCAGTCGCAGCAGTGTGGACTTACCGCAGCCACTGGGACCCAGCAGGCAGGTCCACTGCCCCCCCTTTATCTCAAAGTCAAGGGAGGAAAACAGCATCGCACCGGAAAAGGAAAATGACACGTTCTCCAACATGACTCCCGGTGCATCGTCAAATGTTAAGAAATTGACCATTTTCAGGCTCTTTCCAATATGCTCTCTAGCGCCACAAATTGAAGAAATGATGAACCGGCCCGTGGCCTGCGCCCAGCTTGTATCCGGCGCCGGCCCGGATGGCTTCGCCGATGTAAGCCTTTGCCGCACGAACGGCCGCTTCTATTTTTAGTCCCTTGGCCAGATGCGCAGCAATGGCCGATGATAGGGTACATCCTGTGCCATGGTTGTTCCGCGTCCGGATAAAATCTCCTTTAAAAACAACAAGCCGATCCTCACCGATCAGATAGAGCCAATCGGTGCTCTGCTGGTTTTCCAGATGGCCGCCTTTGATGAGAATGCTTTTACCCCCGAATTGAGCCAGGTCGTGGGCCGCAGCTATCAAGTCCTCAGCGTTTCGGATCTTTCGGTTCAGCAAAACGGCAGCCTCCGGCAAATTGGGGGTCACCACATCGGCCATCGGCATCAGGTGCGTTTTGATGGCCTCGACGGCATCATCCTGTAGCAACTTGTCGCCGCTCTGGGCAACCATCACCGGATCCAGAACGATATTGCCGATACCGTGTTTTTTCAGCTGAGTGGCCACGGCCTCAATAATTTCCACTGAAAATAACATACCGATCTTAACAGCATCGGTCCCGATATCGGAGAAAACTGCTTCCATCTGTTGTTGAACAAACACCCCGGGAACTGCGTGGATTGAGGTAACACCGATGGTGTTTTGGGCGGTCAGGGCCGTTATAACCGACATTCCATAGCATCCGATGGCGGAAAAAGTCTTCAAGTCGGCCTGAATGCCGGCGCCCCCACCGCTGTCAGAGCCGGCGATGGTCAGTACCCGCCGGTAGGTTTTGGGTTCCTGCTCAGTCATCTTATCTGATTCCATACGTTAATTCTGAATAAAGGCACCTATTTCCGTTTTAGCCTGCTGGATGGTGTTCATCAAATCCCTTGAAACCTTTTCCGGGTCTTCCGCCGCAACAATGGCAGATACCACGGCAATACCGTCTGCACCGTTTCGGATCACCTGGGCGGCATTACTGTGATTCATACCACCGATGGTCACCAGAGGGATCTTTATGTTCTTTCTGATTTTCCCCAGCCCATCTAATCCTAAAACAGGGGCTGTATCGGTCTTTGTCGGCGTTGCGTAAATGGGACCGACACCGAGATAGTCTGCCCCCCCTTTCTCAGCTGCTATAGCATCTTCCAGTGAGTTGGTCGATATACCGATAAACATGGCATCCTTTACAATCGATCTGGCCAGGGCCAGGGGCATGTCGTTCTGACCGAGGTGTACACCGTCAGCGCCGACAGCCAGAGCCACATCCAGCCGGTCGTTAATAATCAGAGGGATGTCGCGAAATCTGAGGAAATCTCTGATGGCCAGGGCCTGCTCAATAAATTCCCGGGTTGAGCCGATTTTTTCCCGAAGCTGAACACAGGTGACCCCTCCGCAAACAGCGGCTTCAACAATATCCGGCGTCGGTCTGCCGCGGGCCAGTCCCCTGTCCGTTATGAGGCATAATGTGTAATCGATATTTTCCGGTTTCAAAATATAATCCTTATCGATTAATGGTTTCCCTCAAATCTTGCACCCATCGCGAGATCTGCCGGGGTAATGGTGTAGAGCGCATCGATCAGTGCACTTTTAAAACTTCCGGGAGCAGCAGTTTTTTCTCCAGCTTTTTCTCCGGCCAGTCCAAAAAAGGCTAGAGCTGCAGCCGTGGCGCTGACCCGGTCATCATCCACTGCCAGGAAGGCGCCGATGATCGCCGTCGACACACATCCGGTTCCCGTAACATATCCCATGAGCGGATGGCCGTTTGCTACCCGGATGGTCCGCTCTCCATCCGTCACAAGGTCCATGGGGCCTGTGATGGCAAGGGTGGCTTGAATCTCACCGGCAAGAATCCCGGCTATCTCAGCAGCCTCATCAACCGAATGAATGGCATCCATACCCTTTGTTTTTAAGTCACTCCGTCGGAGTGAAAGGATTTCCGAAGCATTCCCCCTGATGACGCTAAGCCGGGTCTGATCGATGATTCTAACGGCCGAACTCATTCGGAACGAACTGGCGCCGGCGCCCACCGGGTCAAGTACAATCGGCGTGTTTAGCTCCGTAGCTTTTTTGCCGGCAAGAATCATAGAAGCGATCCGGCCCTCTGAGGGAGTGCCGATGTTAAGAACCAAAGCGCTGGCAGAGGACACCAGTTCTTCCACTTCATTTTCGGCATGGGCCATCATTGGCGAGGCCCCCATAGCCAGTAGCGCATTGGCCGTATAATTCATGGCGACAAAATTGGTAATGTTGTGAATGAGCGGCTTTTTCTCTCTGAGAGCCGACAGATTCTGTGCTGCTTTTTCAGATAATTTCGACATGATTTTTCTCTTTTACCTGAAAAACAAAGGCCGGTTCCCTGCAGAAACGGCCTTTTACCCAAAAATTGAGTTTTACGTCTTTTCCTTACGCTGGTATTATCCAGATCAGGTTCAACGGGTATATTCTCAGGCTTACAAGCCACCCCAGATAACGATTTTTTTGATTCTTAAAATTAAAAAAAATCGGTCATGCTGTCAAGTGAAAAGCTGCGGCATCGTGAATTTATTGCGAAAAAGTAAAAATTGATCAAAAGACATTTGCAAACTGACCTTAAAACCGATAAGCATTGAACAATTATTTTAAGGAGGGTCAGAATGTTTACAAGCGCATTTCCGGATAAAAAACTGATGGCAGAATTGACGGCTAAAATGTTTTTAGAAGTCGAGGCGGTCCATTTTCAATCTGATGAGCCGTTCCGGTTTACTTCCGGGTGGGCCAGCCCTGTTTACATAGACTGCCGTAGACTGATTTCATTTCCCAGGGTAAGACAAACTCTTATGGATTTTTCAGTCTCCGTTATTCTTAGCAATATTGGTTTCGAATCAGTGGATGCGATCGCCGGCGGTGAAACAGCAGGCATTCCATTTGCAGCATGGATAGCCGATCGATTGATGTTGCCGATGCAATATGTCCGAAAAAAACCAAAAGGATTCGGAAGAACTGCGCAAATTGAAGGGACCTTCTCCAAGGGTGATAAAATTCTCCTTGTCGAAGATTTAACAACCGATGGGAGAAGCAAGGTTAATTTTTGTGAGGCCCTAAGAAAGGCCGGTGCGATCGTGTCCCATACTTTCGTTCTTTTTTATTATGACATATTTCCTCAGACAAAAGAGGTTCTGAAAAAGATGGATATGCAGATGCACTACCTGGCGACATGGTGGGATATACTCGATCAATGTAAAACGTTCGGGTATTTTGATGAAAAAACATTGGCAGAGGTTGAAAGCTTTTTACACCATCCGATGGAATGGTCCTCTGCGCATGGCGGAACTTCTAGTTTTCAACCATCCCAAAAATGATCTTTTAGCGGCACATCTCGCAACCCGTTGAATCTTGACCGATTGAGCTTTTTATCCATTTTTTCGATTTTTTTCCTCAGTTTGCTGTTTCAAGACCCTGTTGTTTTTCTTATTGACATAAGACATTGAGTATGTATAATATGATTATCATATTATACATGGAGATTAAGAGATGGAAAAGCGCATATCTGCCACCCGGGCTGTAAGGGATTTCTCTGAAGTATTGAATACAATAAAATTCAAAGGCGTTCATTATATTATTGAAAGGGGTGGAAAACCGATCGCTTCCATGAAGTCGATTGATGAAAAAATAGATCCGATGACATTGGGCGAACTAAAAACCTTGCTTAAGAAATTGCCAAGGCTGGGGGAAGAACTGGATGCCTTTGCGTCTGATCTTGAAGAGATCTCCAGAAATCAACCGCTTATGTCAATGGGGGATTTATGGGAGTAATCTTCGATACAAGCTTTCTTATTGAAGCAGAGAGACGGGAATCTGAAATCAGTCAATTTGCAGAAAATGAAAAAGAAGAGGTTTTTGGAATCAGCGTAATCACAGTCGCTGAGCTCCTTCACGGTGTACATCGTGCGGATTCTACAAAAAGACGTTTGAAGAGAAGTGCTTATGTAGAGAAAGTTATCGAGCTGTTTCCAATCTATAATTTTGAGATCTCAATTGCCAGGATATATGCAGAACTATGGTGTGATTTAAGCAGGAAAGGTATTCAGATCGGTGCCCACGACCTGATCATCGGTTCTACGGCCCTCTCTCTTGGGTTTGCAGTAGCCACCTATAACCTAAGACATTATGAAAAGATAGAGGGACTTAAAATCGCGGGAATGGGGAATGGGGTCAAACCTTGACTTGTGCTTTTAACATCTGATATTTTCTCTTCAGCCCTTTATCCCTATCGAACCTGCGCCTGATTTCGGTGATCCGCCTAATCGGAATGGGGTCAAACCTTGACTTGTGCTTTTAACATCTGATATTTTTTCACCAGCCCTTTATCCTTATCGAGCCTGCGCCTGATTTCGGTGATCCGCCTGCTGACATTTGAAAAACTTATGCCTAAATGCAATCCGATTTGGCGATTGCCAAACCTGCCGCTTTCCCACAGCAGGTATATTAAAAAATCTCGCTGATCCCTTTCATTGCGCGAAATC
>DRHF01000115.1 GCA_011049715.1 Desulfobacterales bacterium | reverse complement strand
CATCAATACGCCGCAGGCATATCTCATGTCCTCGTCAACGGCCGGTTCGTCATCCAGGACGCAAACCACACAAAAAAAAAGCCCGGCATCGTGCTAAACCCATTGCATTAAATGGACGAATGGCTATTGACCATAGAAAACCGATCCGCTTGCGACCCCGGAAAGGTGCATCAAAGAGGGATAGCGCTGTTCGAAATGGTTTTTCCCAAAATATGGATTGACCGGATAAGGGTTAAATGGTACTAAAATTTTCTAATGTGAACCACAATGTGGTACTTCCATTGCAAAAAAATGTTGCCATTCGGCCGAAATTAACAAAATCGTCTTTTAATGATATCCCATGGCACATACAATACAACATAATGACCATCTCAGAGAGACGATCAAACCCGACAACCCAAAGCGTATTGAAACCGTAAAGGAAACGCATGTTTCTGAAATACGCTTGCTACCCCATTCAAATTAATTTTATTCAGCACGTTGAGATAAACATATCATGATGATTGAAGGAGATTTGACCTTCAAGCTGAACCTACAGAAAGGTATTTTTTGTTCTGGATAGTCATCATCATTTCAGTCCTGTTTATGATAACCGGCGCAGCTTTGGCGTATGTGGTGGGCGCTGCTGCCGTACTGACCTTCATCGCGAGCGACAATGCCCGTTATTTGGCGGTGCTGCCCCAGCGAATATTCAGTCAACTCGACATATTTGCTCTGATGGCCATGGCGCTTTTCATCATGACCGGGGAAGTGATGAATCGCACCGGCGTAACCCGCCATCTCATCGACTTCTCCATGTCCATCGTGGGGCGGTTCAAAGGAGGTTTGGGTCACGTAAATATTTTAACATCCATTTTTTTTGCCGGCATAAGCGGCTCGGCAGTGGCCGATGCCGCCGCACTTTCAAATACGCTCGTGCCGGCCATGCGGGAGCAGGGGTACACCAATCAATATGCGGGCGCTATTACGGCCGCTTCCTCTGTTATCGGCCCGATTATTCCTCCTTCCATTATTCTCATATTCTACGGCGCGTGGATGCAGGTCTCTATCGGCGGTCTGTTTGCCGCCGGCATATTTCCCGGATTTTTGTTGGGGGCTGCTCTGATGCTGGCCAATGCCGTTTTTGCCCACCGCCACGGTCACCCGGGCGGCCGCGGCACACCGGTTCCGGCGTTCTGGTCCAGCCTGCTTAAATCAGTACCGGCGCTGATGTTGCCGACCATTATTCTGGGCGGCATCGTTTTCGGCATCGCCACCCCCACCGAAGCCGCCGGGGTGGCGGTAGCGGCCGCACTGCTGGCCGGTTTCTTCTACGGCGGGGTTAGTTTCAAAGTCATCTGGCAATGTTTCGAACGGTCCGCCATTTTGGTCGGATCGATATTTATGATCCTGGCTGCGGCTGCCTGCGCCGCTTACATCGGTTCGCTGGAACAATGGCCCCAACGCATAGCTGAACTTGCCATTGAAACCGGGTTGACCGGCACATCTTTTCTGCTGCTGATCAATCTGATATTCCTGATCGCCGGGATGTTCATGGATATTCCGATGGCGCTGGCTCTGCTGGTGCCGTTGTTTGGGCCGGCGGCAGTGGCGCAGGGCGTTCATCCCATTCATTTGGGTATCATTCTGTGCCTAAACCTGACAATGGGACTTATCACCCCGCCCCTGGGCGGCTGCCTGATTGTTGTTTCCGCCATTTCAGGCGTAAACTACTGGACATTGGCAAAGGCGACACTGCCCTTTATCCTGGTGGAAATCGTCGTGTTGCTGGTCATCACGCTGGTTCCGTCGCTGTCGCTTTACCTACCCCGTATCTTGGGGTTTTTATAAGAAACGAAAGGAGACAAAGTCATGAAGAAATCTCAAACCATCCTATGTGTTATCATCAGCCTGGCAGTAGTTCTGGTAATGGGCGGCGAGGTCTTTGCCGGGGGAGAGATAAAGCTGGCTCTGGACTGTCCGCCCGATCCAGAGAAATGCGGCACCTATCTCTGGTCCAAGACATTTGCCGAGGATCTGGAATCCAAAGGAATTAAAGTCAAGCTTTACGCCAAAGACGCCCTGGGCGGCGAAGCCGAAAAACTTGACCAGGTCAGCCAGGGGCTCCTGGAAATATCCAATTCTGATCTGGCCAAAGCCGGAAGCCTCGACCCTACCATATTCGGCTTTTATCTTCCGTTTCTTTTTGAAGACATGGACCATTTTTTCCGGGTACTCAAAAACACGGATCTTTTAGCCAAAATTAATGCCGGAACGACCAAGAGGGGTGTCCGTGTTTTGGGCCTGATCCCGGTGGGAGACATGGCCGGTATCATCACCACCAAAAAATTCATCAAGACCCCCGCCGACTTCAAGGGCATCCGCATGCGTGCCCTGGATAAAAAACAGGCCAAATGGTTGGAGATCTGGGGTGCCAACGCGGTGATCATCCCATGGCCTGAAATTTACAACGCGCTGCAGACCGGCGTGGCCGACGGTTACATGAATCCGGGTTTCGTGCCGATCATGTTCAAACACACCGAGGTACTCAAATACTACTCGGACGTTAAAGTGGCTCCGGCACTTCGGATCGCAATCGGTTCCGAAGACTGGTACAAAGGGCTGAACGATAAGGACAGGGCCATTGTCGATGGAGGTGCTGCAAAAGCGAACGCCGCTGTCCAGGCGTGGGTCAAGAAGGCAGAGGTGCAGGGTTTAGATGCTCTCAAGAAGGCCGGCATGCAGGTTTATGTCAACTCATCCGAAGAAAAGGCCCAGTTTGCTGCGTTAATCAGACCCAATTACACCGACATCGTACCTGAGAAAATTGTGACGATGTTTATTCAGGCGGCTGAGAAACAACGATAAGGGGAAGCCGATGCGCCGGGCCATTGTGTTGGTCAGCTACGGAATTGATAAATTCTGCCGGGCGGCAGGTATCGGATTTCTGAGCCTGATGCTGCTGCTGGTGCTGTTTCAGGTGCTGGCCAGGTATATCTTCCAGGCCGTGCCGGTCTGGACCGAGGATGCCGCACGCTACTGTATGATCTGGGGTGGTTTGTTTGGTGCCACGGTGGCGTTCAGGGCCGACCGCGACCCTAGATTGATTCAGCCGCCGCAAACCGGCTCGAAGGTTCGGATCATCGGTTACGCCTGGGTGCGGCCCGTTGCTGTAGTAGTATTTCTGGGACCGGTTCTCTACCACAGTGGTCGTTTCTTGGATCGGGGTTTATATCGACTCAACGAAGGGCTGCAAATACCGATGGCTTGGATTACCGTGATCGTACCGATCGCGGTGGTGATCATTTTTATTCATCTTCTGGCCCGGCTGATCGGACCCGATACCGGTCAGTCGGACCGGAAGAGCTGAAATCAACCACGTTTGTGTTTTATGAAAACGCTTCGGTCTTTTGCAAGGGCGTGGAAGCGTGGAAAACGCAGGTTATCTGATAACAAAACACCAGGGTAGGGAATACGATGCTGACAAGCAATCTGCTAAAAGCCATTGCAGCTTCAGAAATCAATACCGCGCTAAAGCTTTATGATCAGCTTCTTGAAAAAGGAGCAGATCCTTGGGACATCCATCTTTCACTTTTTCCGGCCGTGCAACCGATACTCAACCCCCCTTTTATTAACCCCCATCTTCCGAAGATGTATGCAATAATCAGAGAATTTATCCCCTATCTGGAGATTGAAGATATACCCACTCTCATTCGGATCGAAATCGCAGAGTATGCCATGCGGCCTAAAATCAAAAAGCCGGTTAAGGCAAGTGCCAAAAAAAAGGGTATCTCTTTCAGCGACATAGAAACCGCGATCAGCTATCAGGACATCGCGTTGACGGCAAACGCTCTAAAAGCTTTTCTAGAACAAAAAGGCATAATGGCGCTTTCTCGAAATCTACTTCTTCTGGGCAGTGGATATCTAAACGACTCGTTGGGCCATTCTATTTCATGTACGGCATTTATATTGCTTGAAATGCTCTCACGGCCTGATGATGATCCATGGCCGGTCTTGGTTTGCCTGGCAGATTATTTCTGTAAAGGAAGATTTAATACAACATCCCCTGCAATTTCAGCGGAAAGCAATATTTCAGAAAAGGCACTTGAAGAAAAATTGCTGCAGGCGACGGCCGGATACGGAATCGTCAACCTCCACCATACCATCACTTTCTACGCCATTGAACGGGTTCGGCATCTGTTCAATTTCAAAGCGTATCAACACCTACTCCAGGCCGGAATCAGGTTCATGGGGATCAAATCCAAGGATTCAAGAAAAATCGAACCGGCAGATACCGCCCTCCCCGGCTATAAGCAATTTTATGGGCAGTTCTCAAAAAAGGATTTAAATTCCGTCTTACCCGCGCTTTTGGCCATGACGCGATCACAGTCGGATCGGAGACGTTTGGGTCGATATTTGATCAGAGGAGTATGCGATCTTTATCAGGGTCATTACAACCCCCATTACTTTACAGGGCTGGGATCGGCATTGTGGATCATCGAGAATTATTGGAACAATTCACACCTCATTTCAACAACATTGGGTCAATATCTAGAATTTTTTTTTGATGGTATATAGGCTATAACGATTTTCCCATGGTGCGGGTCCATGATCGTCTAAAACTATAAAACGAAAAAGAGAGATCTGGGTTAGCCGTGGGGGCTTCCTAATCTTGTACAAATTTCAACGGCTAAAGCAAATATAATATCAGATGCCAAATGCTCAATAATGGTTCTATCGTATAGTATTTTCGCCTCAGGCAAAAACTCATCATCTCCTTCCCAATATAGAGCTGCCACTGGAATATGCGCTGTTATTTCGAAGCGATATGCCACATCTACAATATCAAGTGGAATACCATGAAGTTGTTCACATCTTTTCCTGAACTTTTTAATATTATTGCCGAATCGCTTAGAGATTAAATGGGTTGGTATTGCGTGAGGGCCGCGGAAAAATGTAGTGCCGCCAGGAATATCTTTTTCTGATATCCATTCTCTGCTTATGTCAATTTCTTTTGATTTCAAAAGGTAATGTATAATAAAGAGATACAAATAATCATGGGGGCTTTGAACATTTTTACCGATACGATCAATCTTAAACTCATGGGGATATATAGCGTATTCCTCACCCCACAAAGATACCGTATAAAACTTCTTCACATCATCATATTTACATAATGCTCGCCTGCAAACATCAGCCGGATCTTGTTTGGCCAGTTCTTGAAAATGAATTTTGTCGATAAAATTTGTCATATTTTAAAACAGATCATTCCTATCATACCCTTTTGACCCCGAACAGGACAAAAATTGCTCATTTCTGAATTGGACACCTCTATTATTTACTCAAGTTTCGCACCTCCAATGGGGCACGGTGCCGCATCTGGTGTGGGGTAAATAAAATTTCTTTTTACCCTATGCCTGATGCAACTTTCCTTAAAATATCAGGTGCGAAACTTGAGTTATTTATTTTAAAGTCGTGGATGGGCACTAATTTAGTTTCGGCCGGTAATCTCTTTTATCAAGGCAGGCATCATAGGTCGCTCGGTCGATAGGAATCCAATCGGTCTTGTCGATCCCACGACGATTTACACTGGTTGGGCTTAATGGAAAAGCACAGGCTATTTTGATCCAACGATCCTGTTCCTGCGCAACTGTGCGAATTTCTGTGGCCACTTCTGCAAGGTCTTGATCCTGGCTAAAAATGACGGCTATATCATACTTGTTTTGATGTGCCATGCGAATAACATCGATACCTATCCGCACGTCGATTCCCTTTTCTTCTTCGACCAAAAGGGTATGCTCGGTACCGTCTGGGAGTTTAACCCGCCGGTTACGATAGCGAAGCGATCGGTGGTAGGTAATCACACCCTGCCTTCCCAACATCGCCAATTTGTGTGACCAGAAATAGTTCCAAAAAGGATTGTCCTGATGATCAGGAACGCCGGTGTAGAAACGGACTTGAGTCAAATTCCAGCCTTTTTGCATACAGACTATTTTGCCCAGGGCTGTAACATCATAATTAGGGTAGGTATGACCAAAGGATTCCCGGGCGTAGTGGTAAAGGTTCTGTCCATCTACGAAAGCGACAGTTCGTTTATTAAGGGGTTCACTGTGCATAACCCCTCCACAAAAAAATAACCCCGTCCGAGGCCTTGCGGCGTGTCAAACGGGGAACAAGTTCTTCGATATTTACATAAATAAAAGTATCCATGTCAAGAATTTTTTCCATTGGACAGATTAGCAGTTGGGTTTTATTATCCAATCCATGCCATCAACCGTTTAAAGGCGTCTGGATATTATATCGAATGTAGCGAATAAGCTAGCAAAAACAGGAAACAATCTTTTTTTATCATATTGGGCGAAAAAAAACAATACTTTTTTATTAGGTATTTAATACGTAATCAAAATACCCATTATGAATGTTAAGAGACGGTTTAATCCTGCTTTTTATGGTTAACGATCGTCACCGAGATTAAGGCGTCCTTGTTTTCTCTATAATTTGCAGCTGATATGGATATTTTTGAAATATGATGGATCTGCCTTTGAAAACGCCACAGATGTTTGACACTCATGATTTGTCATATTATAAATTCACTCAAGTTTCGCACCCCCAATGGGGCACAGTGCCGCATCTGGTTACCCTATGCCTGATGCGACTTTTCTCAAAATACCAGGTCGAAACTTGAGAATTTATTCCATTTAAATAACAAAGGGAGTAGAATCCTATGAAAACAATTAAGACCGTATGTCCGCGGGATTGCTACAGCACCTGCTCTTTGGAAGCCCAGATAGACAACAATGGCTGGTTGGTGAAATTAAGCGGCAGCAGTGAAAATCCGGTAACCCGGGGATTTACCTGTATGCGCAGTCCAAAAGATCCCGAGCGGGTTTATCAAAACCGCATTCTCTATCCCCAGATCCGAAACGGTTCCAAACCCGGACGGAACTTTACCCGTGCGTCCTGGAAGGAGGCATTCGACACGGTTTCCAGACAGATCAACACGGTTCTGGATCGGTGTGGACCGGAGAAGCTTTTGTTGGTGCATTATGCCGGCAACATGGGGCTTCTGGTGGAGCAATTCTCCCAGCGGCTTTGGAAAGCCCTGGGCGCAACGGAAACCGATCACAGCATCTGCAGCCTATCCGGTCACGCGGGGCTGGGGCTTCACTACGGACTGGGATATGGGCTTCAACCGGAACAACTGGTCAATCAGAACCTGATTCTGTTTTGGGGATTCAATCCGGTCGTTTCCGCACCCCACATCTGGGCTTTGGCCAACGATGCCCGCAAACAACAGGGAGCACTCATCGCGGTAATCGATTCGAGACGATCTGAAACCGCCAAAAAAGCTGATTTATGGATAGCGCCACGCCCGGAAACAGACGTGGCATTGGCCAATGGTATTGCAAATCACCTGATTCAGCAAAATCAGATTGATGGCGAGTTTATCAACGCCTGGACCAATGGTTTTGATATGTACAAAGAACAGGTCGAAAAATGGACTTTGGAGAAAACTGCAGCGGCAACCGGCGTTCAAGGGCGCCGTATCGAAAAGTTGGCCCAAGTTTATGGTGAGCACAGACCGAGCGCAACCATGATCGGCATCGGTTTCCAAAAATCAAATCAGGGTGCCCAAGCTGTTCGGGCCGTTTCCCTGCTTCCTTCACTGATAGGTCAACACCGGGGATTTTTTTATGGCAACAGCAGCGGAATAGATGTGGATACCAATTATCTGACTGGCCAAAGCCTGGTCAGAAAATCACCGAAAGTGACGAGTCAAGTGGCCTTAAGCGACGCTGTTTTGGCAGGGGAATTCAAGTTCATCTATGTCTACGGAACAAATCCGGCGCTGACTTTGCCGAACCAGACCGCGTTTCGCCGAGGGCTTGTAAAAAATGATGTTTTTATGGTGGTTCACGATCCCCACTGGAACGAGACGATTGAATTTGCAGACGTGGTGTTGCCTGCAACATCTTATTTGGAAAAGGAAGATATCGTCGTTCCTTGGTCCCACTGGCATGTCAGAAAATCAAACCGAGTCATCGCTCCTTTGGGAGAGAGTAAAGATGAGATCGAGGTCATGGTGGGTCTGGCTAAACGGCTAAACACCGGTTCCGAAATGGTCTATGAGCCCCCTTGGGAAGCCTTAGAAAAAGCCTTTGATGGTGCATTGGCCAAAGACACGTTCCAGCAGCTTTTGGATGGAAACCAGGTTCAGATGAAGTACAAGCCTCTGGATGAATATCAGACCTCCTCAGGAAAGATAGAATTCGTTTCCGAATCGGACGGGAAAAAAGGAAGTACTGATTTTCCCTATTTTGAACCTACAAAAACAGGACCTGATGAATATCTTTTATTAAACAGTGCGGTGCGAGAATACACTCACACCCAATTCCAAGACATCTTCGGCCCGATTCCGGCGATCGTGTGGATCAATCCCCAGGATGCTGAAAAAAACGGCATCAACAACAACGACGAGGTTTTTTTAGCAAACACATTGGGTAAAATCAGCGCATCTACACAGATCACGGACGATGTTCCCGTGGGTGTTTTGTGGAGTCCCAAACAGTTTCCTGGGAAAAATGGTGTACCCTTTAATACGGTCTGCCCGAGCACGCCCCAGCATTTGGGTGGGGGGCCTGTGTTTAATTCAACGGTCGTCAGGATAGAGTCGGTCTGACCATCCGCGCCGATGGCGAGGTCTTATCTTTTGAAAAAATCAGTTGCGATACTGAAAAAACTGCCTTTAAAAATGACGCTCTCCACAGCGGCACTGTTCTTTTTCATAACGAGTCAAGCCCTTGGAAACTCCCAGTTAAGGACAACGATCCCGTCATCACCGAATAAACTTTTGGTGATCGGTCACCGGGGGGCGGCAGGCCTGGCTCCGGAAAATACCCTCGCTGCTTTTAAAAAAGCCCTGAATCTCGGCGTGGATGCGATCGAGCTGGATGTTCACCTTTCGGCTGATAAAATCTTAGTCGTCTACCATGATTTCACGCTTAAACCGGAGATCACTAGGACATCGAACGGTGAATGGCTTGATATGTGGACCGGACTTTTGGTCAAGAACCTCTCGCTGGGGGAGTTAAAGGGATTTGATGTCGGCCGCATGAAACCGCATACCGGTTATGCAAGACGGTATCCAAATCAGACATCGGTCGATGGGGAACGAATCCCGACCTTAAAAGAAGTGATCGATTTGATCCGAAGTCTTCAAAATAAAACAACTCGGCTTTGGATTGAAATCAAAACCTCACCTGAAAATACAAAAGCCAGCCGAAAGCCTAAACCGGTGGCCCGAGCGGTCGTAAACCTCTTAGACAGAGAAAACTTTTCAAAACGTGTCAAAATACTTTCCTTTGACTGGCGCGCCCTCGTCCATGTTCAAAAAATCGCCCCTGAAATTTCGACGGTCTACCTCTCCCGCATCGGCAACCGTTTAAATAACATTAAACCGGGCCAGCCCGGACCCTCCCCTTGGACAGCCGGAATTGATATCGACAACTATAACGGTTCAATACCCCTGGCGATAAAAGCGGCCGGAGGCCGGTTCTGGGCCCCATACTATAAATATGTTACACCCGACAATATTAGGGAAGCTCACCGGCTCGGGATAAGCGTCTTTGTTTGGACGCCGGATCGGAAACGTGATCTGCTCCGTCTCCTGAAAATGGGGGTTGACGGTATCATCACCAACCGCCCTGATATCCTAAAATCGATACTCAGAAATTGAGACAGAAACGAGAGATCAAATCATCAGCGATCAACCGGTAAAACCTCAAGCGAGAAAAGCTACATGAGTGGTCTTGCATTGGGGATTGTGCTCCTGGCTGCTGCTATACATGCGAGCTGGAATTACCTAACCAAGAAAAGAATGTTCGTATTCACAAAACCGCGCGGGCAGGTAGCGGAAGAATGGAGCATCAACAAATGGTCTATCCTCTCCCTCGGCTTTTTGGTCCTTTTGACTTACATGATGATTCTTTTTACCATGCAACTTTCACAGGTGAGTTATGTGGTTGCCGTGCGGGAAGTCAGTATCGTTTTTTCTTCTTTTTATGGTGTTAGCCGGCTCGGTGAAAAACATGGAAGTCAGAAATTGATCGGTGCGGTAGTGATTACAATCGGTGTTATATCGATCGGCCTGGGAGGGTAAACAATTAAAATCGACAGCCGTTTCTCAACCCTTCCGGGATACCTTCATTTTCATGCCAATTGTTCAGCCTTTTTTCCCCAGAACTTGAACAGAGTTGCGCATTTTTTTTAGTTCGGATAACCGGATGAAGGACGATCTATAAACACTGTTGATCAAAGAAAATTAATAACCTGATGTCATTCAAAGTATGATTATTATTAATTTGACTTATAGATCAGCGAAGAATTACAAATGCACCCTCAATATTTGCAGGTGAATCCATCATCATGCCAGGAGAAAACAATTCTGGCCATAAAGGCGCGACCAGACACCCGAGGGAGGAAAATATATGGACAGAAAACCGTTGTTACGCAGAAAAACGACCATTTCATATAAGACAGAAGAAAAAACCGTCCTGCGTGGATATAATTTGAGCGATCTGGCGGAGGAGGGGTATTCTTTTTACGATACGTTGTTTGTCCTATTCCAGAACAGAATCCCCACAGAAAAAGAAGAAAAACTGCTTAAATACGAAATGGGCGTTTTCATGGAGCACTCCATGTCACCCTCTGCGGTCGGCGCCATCGGTGTTATCGCCGGCAGGCCCAACCTGCCCTGTGCAGTCGCCTCGGCGGTGATGACGTTCGGGGGGGTTCATGGGCCGGGTGCTGCCCACGGATATATGCTCAATAAATACCTCGAACGGGCAAAGAAAGAGGGTAAATCGGTCGATGAGATGGCCAAGATCCTGGTCGATGAATATTTTGATGCCGGAAAACCGGTTATGGGGATGGGCCAGCCTCAACATATCAATAGCGACCCCCGTGCTGAGCCGATTCACCTCAAACAGGAGGAACTGGAACTTGAGGGCGTCTATTTAGAGTTTCAACGGGCTTTAGAAAAATATTTTCATGCCCGGCGAGAAGCTGAAGGCAGATCATATGTGGGTGTAAATGTGGTCGGCTCCGGGAATACGGCGTTGATGGAGATCGGGTTTTCACCGAACGCCGGCTGGTGTATTGGAAGTGTCTCGCGAGGTTTCAGCTGCGCAGCCCATGCCTTATACAACATGAAAAAAGGGCGGGCCTGGGGAGCGTCGAGAAATGAACCGATGGTACAGATGATCGATCTGTCCATGATAAAATATATCGGCCCTGAAGACAGAATCGTTCCGAAACAAACGGAACGGCAAGCATATGCCAAGAAGCAGAAAAAAGATGGAGAATACAAAAAATGGGTGATCTAAACGAGATCAAAAGAAAAAGAAAAATAGGAAACCTGGATAGCCCCAAAAATCCGTTTGATTACTATGACCGGGAATACGGAACCGTTCCAAGGGACACGAAAAGAGCCCCGTTTCAGTGGGTCAGCGAAGTCGCATATAAAAATGTTCATCGCATTGTTTCCAGGGGATATGATACCACCGAGCTTATGGAGGAAGGGTACGGTGTAGTTGACATGCTCTTTGTGGATTATCAGGCTAGAATACCGACCATTGAAGAAGATAAAATGCTCAATTACGTCATGATCATGGCCCTTGAAGACGGTCTGTCCATGCCGGCGGTTTTGTCCAGAATTGTTGCCAAATCAAAGACGTTTCTGACCCAGGCATGCGGGACTTCAATTCTTGCCTTTGGGCACGCCTATGGCGCATATTCTGCTTTTGGCAACCGGTTGGAAAAATATCTAAACAGAATAGACAATGGAGAATGCTCGTTGGAAACGGGCGCAGCCTTACTGGTAAAGGAAAATCTAAATGATGAAGCCCTGGGCGTCTCCGGGCTGATGATCAAAGACGTTGCCGCCAAACGCATGTTTACGCGTGCGAAAAAGCTGGGGGTTGCCGGCAAATACACCGCCTTTACCGAGGAAATCGTCAAAGCGGCCCAAAAGATCTGTGACAGATCCGTGGATCTCGATATGCTCGGCGCCACCGGGGCAACCATGATGGATCTGGGCTTTACCCCTGAGGCGACCTGGGCCATCCTGGCGGTGACCCGTGCATTTGCTGCAGGGGCCCATTACATTGAAGAGGTCGAAAGGGGTGAATATACACGACTCGGACAGGAGCTAACCCCAAAGGAAGATTACGACGGCCCCGAAGATCGTCCGGTACCCCCCTTGAAAGACCGTACCAAATACGCCAAATCGGTAATCTGCAAGACACCGCAGGAATGGACCAATCGCTTTGAGGAGATGAAAAACATTAGCGGCAGCGGGTTCAGCATCGTTGAAGAGATCGAAGATCCCAGCAAAAAATCAGGCATAAAAAAAGTTGGAAAACTATAGGATGGAAAATATGGAAGTGGTAAAACCTGTTAAAAGAAACATTTTGTTAAATCCCGGGCCGGCAACCACATCCGACACGGTAAAATATGCTCAAGTGGTTCCGGATATCTGCCCAAGAGAACCGGAGTTCGTTGAAATCATAGACCAGGTCCGGAAAGAACTGGTCAGGATCGTCCATGGTGATCCGGAGAAGTACACGGCGGTTATTTTTACCGGGTCTGGAACGATTGTCCAGGATGTCTGTGTCAACTCACTTGTCCCTGACAAAAAAAAGATCTGCGTGGTGAATAACGGCGCCTACTCCGCCCGAATGGTTGAAATTGCAAACCATTATCATATCCCCTGCGTGAACCTGAAATTTCCGGAAACCGGTCTCCCGGACCTTGATGTGGTCAGAGAAACCCTGGAGAAAGACAAGGAGATTGCGGTCGTCGCCACGGTTCATCATGAAACCGGAACCGGTGTCTTGAACCCGATTAAAGAAATCGGAGCGATTGCCCATCAAGAGGGGTGTCTTTTCGTGGTCGACACCATTTCAACCTATGGGTTGAGACCGATTCGGATAGAAGAAGAGAATATTGATTTTCTCATGTCCTCTGCCCAGAAAGGGCTGGCTGCGATGGTCGGCGCTTCCTGGACCGTCGGCAGGATCGATGAGATTGAAAAATCAGCCAGTTATCCTAAGCGTTCCTATTATTGCAACCTGTTCATGCAGTATGATTTTTTTAAACGGGTCGGAGAGATGCATTTTACACCGCCGGTTCAGACAGTATATGCTTTACAGCAGGCCATCAAGGAATACTGGGAGGAAGGGGAACACGCCCGTTGGGAGCGTCTGACCCAATGCTGGGAAGCCATCCATAAGGGGTTAAACGAAATGGGTCTTGGATCGGTCATCGATAAAGAAATTCAGGGACATCTGGTGGTTACAGTCAAAGCGCCAGAGAGTGAACAATTCGATTTCACTAAATTCCATGACTATTGTTACGAAAGGGGGTTTACCATCTATCCGGGGAAAATGTTCGGGGTAAAGACATTCCGGCTTTGTAATCTGGGGCAGATAACCTACAAAGACGTGGAAGACTTTTTTGTGGTTGCCAAGGACTCATTTAAAAAAATGGGATTTACGCTGCCGCTGAACCGCTAAATCACATTTATTCTTCAGAAGGGAATATGGCCGGTCATTCCGGTCGGATGAATTGAATACCAACACATTAAAAAATAGGGAGAAATATAATGGAAGATAACATTCAAGAGATGTGCCAAAGAGCCAGAGAAGCGTTTCACACGGTCGAATATTGGCCCCAGGAAAAGGTCGACGAGATGGTTCAGGCAGTGGCCTGGGAGCTTTTGAAAGAAGACGTTCGTCATAAGCTCGGCCATATGGCGGTGGATGAATCCGGTATTGGTGTGGCTGAAGACAAAGTGAATAAAATCAAGAACAAGACTTTGGGCACACTGTGGGACCAAAAAAACCTCAAGACCTGTGGCCTAATCGAAGAGAACAAGGCATTGGGGATCCGAAAATTTGCCAAACCGATCGGTGTAATTGCCAATGTCGTTCCATGTACAAACCCGGAATCCACCATCTGCTGTCTGGGCCTCTCCACGTTAAAAACTAGAAACGCCCAGATCGTTTCGCCCCATCCGCGAACCCCGAAAACGTCAAACGAAACGGTTGTACATATACGCAAAGCACTCGAAAAAATCGGAGCACCAGTGGACCTGATACAGTGCATCAAACAGACGAGCCATGCCAAAACCTCCGAATTGATGGCCAACTGTGACTTTGCCGTGGCCACCGGGGGTGCTGCCCTGGTCAAAGTTGTTTATGAAGCCGGCAAACCGGCCCAAACCGTGGGAGCCGGAAATGTGGTATCCATTGTGGACGAAACCGCCGACATTCCCTCCGCGGCCCATAAAATCAAACTTTCAAAAATCGCCAACAACTCAGCCTCCTGCTCATCTGAAAATGCGGTTGCACTGTATGAAAACATTTACAACGACATGCTCGACGCCCTAAAATCAGAAGGCGGATATTTATGCACCACCGAGGAACGTGAAAAACTGAGACAGTATATGTGGCCCGACGGGGAACATCTCAACAGGGGTATCGTGGCCCGACCTGCGACCTTTATTGCTGAAAATGCAGGGCTGTCTGTTCCTAAAAGCACAAAATTCCTGATGGTGATTGGAGAAAAAGTCGGTCCGGAAGATCGTTTCTCCGGAGAAAAAATATCACCGGTTCTCACCGTCTGGAAATGGACTGATTTCGATGAAATGCTTGATCGTCTGGAAAATATCCTTGCGTTTTCCGGCGAAGGTCACTCCGTATCAATCCATTCCGAGAACGATGAGCAGCGGGTAAAGCTCGCCCTAAGGGCCAATGTGGGACGGGTGGTCTGCAACATGCCCCATGCGCATGCCAACAGCGGTGGTTGGACCACAGGGCTGCCGACCACAGATACGCTGGGCTGCGGTTCTTGGGCCGGGAACATCGTCAGTGAGAATATTAACTGGAGTCACTTCCTCAATTATACCCTGCTGTCGATTCCAAAAGAAGAGTACATCCCTTCTGAAGAGGAGCTGTGCAGCGACTATCTGGAGAAGTGGGGTCGGGTTTAGAACTTCAACTTTCACATCCGGTTTCAATATCTTTTTTGAGCGGCTGTTTAGCAGATCGTTTTTCCCGAAAGGCTGAACCATGCCATGATAAAAGCGGTTATCTTTGATTTTGGCCAGACATTGGTCGATTCTGCAAATGGATTTCGCAAAGCAGAAAAAGATGCACAAGCCAAGATATTTTCGAATCTCAGCCTGACACTGCAGGAAGATTTCTTAAAAAATTACCGCCGATTCAGAAAAGAACTACATGAACAATCGATTTTCTCCAGGATGACGCTCTGGAAAGAGGTTTATCTCTATTATAGCCAAGAGCCGGACCTATGCCTGCTCGAAACATGGGAGAAGGAATATTGGATGATGGTAAGAGCCCATACGACTCTTTTCCCAAAAGCCGAGCCTGTTCTAAAATCCCTGTCCGCCATATACAGGGTCGCCCTTATCACCAACACCCAGGGTCAGCAGGGGTACGGGACCCATCGCATGAACATGTTCCCGGAACTGGAGCCGTATTTTGAGCTTGTCATCGTAGCGGGTGAGGGGGGAGTACCCCCGAAACCCCATCCGGAGCCATTTCACCTCTGTCTGAAAAATCTGCACGTTTTACCGGCCGAGTCGGTATATGTCGGCGATGATTGGCGAATCGATATCTGTGGGGCCAGGGATGCCGGGTTGACCCCCATATGGCTGAAACATGAAGGCATAAAGCGTTCCTGGCCGGATATAAAAACGTCTATTCCGATCGTTCATCGGTTAGATCAACTGCTCGATCTCGAAACGCTTCTCGGTAAAAAATGAAAGACACTGCAGAACCTGGCATCGAAGCCAGGCTGAAACGCAGGATTCCCATATACGCTTATGGTCAAGGACCCGAGTCAAATCACCGGGGTGGCATCCTGGATTTTTTAGTCGAAAGATAATGCTGTTGAGCCCATCTATATTTATTTAACAGCACCCTTTACTTTTTTCCGAATATTTAGCTTGACAGCCGGGTCGAATTTCATCATCTCTTATACATTTTTTAACAATCAGCTGTTTACAGTTCGTTTTATCCGAATATGACCTCAGACAGTATTTTTAGAATCTCAATAAGTCAGCGATGGAATTGTAAAATGACGCCTAAAAACAAAAAGAATATTCTTCTTCAAACCCTGCTCATTTTGATGTTGAGCATGGGCATGTTATTACAGGGTTGTGGTGGAAAAGAAGAGGAGACGCAGAGCCAACAGACAGTCAAAGAGGAAGAGAGAGAGCTTCCTGCGATTGTAATTACGGAACCGCGGTTTACGGAATTGGATAAAACCACTTCATCCACAATCAGTCTTGCCGGTTTGACCGTCAAGAATCTCGAAAGTATTCAGTGGAAAAACAACCGGGGAGGCAGCGGCATCGCCAACGGCACCATAAACTGGCGGGTGCCTGAGGTGACCTTGCAGCCCGGAGAGAATACGATCACCATCAGCGCCAGGGATCTCGACACAGGTGAAGTTTACACCGCCCAGCTGAAAATCACATATGAACCCGTAAAGCTTTTGGGGAACCTGATTATAAAACCGGATACTATTTATATAGATGAAAAAAATGAAATGGTTGCCCAAATTTCGATCACACCAAACCCAAAACTCAATAAAAATAAAGTTGAAATTTACCGAACCTATAAAGATGGCAAAAACATGTATCTCCTTGGGTTGCTCACTGACAACGGTGATTTAAAAAACGGAGATCAAGTGGCGAACGACAACATATGGAGCTGCAAATTTGGCTTAGCAAGGGGCAAAGAGGCCCGGGAAGGGTTAAAACGTGTCGGGCAGACCGCCGATGAGCTCAGTCAGTTATGGGGACTGTTTGACAAGGATGTCGGAACCCAAATTTCCCTGAGAGTGGATGCCTATCTCCTTGAAAAAGATGGAAGTTTTGCCACCGTTTATAGCAACATTGCAAGTGTCCATGTCCAGAAACGTTAATCGATACACGGTTCTATGCGAAAGGGGGTGATATTTAAAAAAAAAGTATTTTTTTCCTATAACCAGAAACAGAACAAAGGAGGGTTCTTCGATGAAAAAGATAAGCATCGTATGTTTGAGTTTTTTTCTGATTGTTTTTTTAGGACCGCCGGCTCTCGCGGCTGAATGCGAGAATCCTGACGCACTGACCTTTTCCATTATTCCTACCGAAGAGACTATTCAGGAGTTGACCATTTACAAACCGGTCATCGACTACCTTGCAAAAAAAACAGGGAAAAAGGTAGAATTTTATATGCCGACCTCCTATGCCACCGTTGTTGAAGCCATGATTAACAAATGGGTCGATGTGGCGGTTTTAGGACCGTACTCATATGTGATTGCCCATGAAAAAGATCCTGACATCATGGTTTTTACTACCTATGCAAAAAGACCCGGTCATATCGTTGAAGAAGGTCCGGGTTATAAAGCAGTTCTAATCACCAAAAAGGGCAGTGGGTTAACTTCCATAGATTCCATTAAGGGTAAAGTACTCGCCCTGACGGATCCGGGAAGCACCTCTGGCAACCTGTTCCCACGGGTTGTTTTTTCGAAAGACATACTCAAAGACGCTCCTCTGGAATCGTATTTCGAAAAAGTCGTTTACTCCGGTGGACACGACCTTTCCACAATGGCGGTCTATGATGGAAAAGCAGACGCTGCCTTTGTCGCTACCCATCGATTCGATAATGTTATCGATCGAGGCATGGTTAAAAAAGAAGATTTTAACTATCTATGGTGGTCTGCAACCATTCCGCAAGATCCCTTTGCCTACCGGATGTCCCTGTGCCCTGATTTAAGGGCAACGATAGAAGAGACATTTTTAACGTTGCATAAAGTGCCTGAAGCCAAAAAATGGTTGGATAATGTGAAATCGAACAAAATGGTGAAAATGACCGATTCGGATTACGATGTTATTCGAATTTTGAAGAAGGCCAAAGAAGCAAGAAAAAAGAAGTCATAAACGATTTTTTTTATATCGTTTTCTGTCAGGCATGCTCCTTGAGTGAATCTGATACCGGGTGGTCTGTTCCAATTTGACAATTCGAGGTCTTTCATCGGGTGCACTCAAGGAGATATTTCACTTCCGGTTATTACGGTAAACCACCCCCTTTGAAGAAAACCAAATATCTAAGATATAGACCGAATTCTTTTGAGCGCAAAAAAAATAGAGTCCCCGTACAGAAACGATAAGAGGGGTAAAAGCCTCACGGGCTATACTCAAAGCCGATAAGAATCCGGCACTGTTTACGGCGGCAAAGATCGAAGAAAGGAACCAATGAATGGCAATACTTGAAGTCAGGGATCTTCGAATACGTTACAGTCGGTCCGGACCGGAGATTTTAAAAGGGATCAGTTTTAATGTGGAGCAGGATGATTTTTTTGCCATCATCGGGCCGAGTGGTGCTGGAAAATCGACCTTGATACGATGTATTAACCGTCTGGTTGAGCCGGATAGCGGCACCGTTATTCTAAATAAAAAAAATATTACAAAAGCAGGAAAACGAGAACTGAGAAAAGCCCGTCGGGACATGGGGATGATTTTTCAGGAGTTCAACCTGGTGGAAAGAATGTCTGTCATGGACAATGTCCTCTCCGGTCGATTGGGTTACATCGGTAATGTGAGAAGCATTTTTCGACTCTTTCCAAGATCAGACATCCAGAAGGCTTTAGAGTTATTGGAGAGGGTCGGATTGGGCGATTTTGTAGACAGAAGAGCTGACGCGCTCAGCGGCGGTCAACGACAGCGAGTGGGAATTGCCAGGGCGCTCATTCAACAGCCTCAGCTTTTGCTCGTGGACGAACCTACCTCCAGCCTCGATCCCAAGATTTCTCGTGAAGTCATGGGGATGATCAAAAACATGTCAAAGGAGGTCGGCGTACCGGTTTTGTGTAACATCCATGATGTTCAACTTGCTTTGGATTTTTCAAACAAGGTCATCGGTCTTCAAGACGGCATCAAAAAATTTGAGGGGCCGACAAATGAGGTGGACAAGAGCACTCTCGAAGAAATCTATGCCATGGAAATACTGTAAAAAGGGCCCTGAAAATGACGCAACCCGCAATTGAACAAAACCTCAAAAAAATCCTTTTCAACAGGAAAAAATACAAGACTTTCCGGTATTCTTTCTATTTTTTGTTAATCCTTTTGGTCATCGCGAGCATCCAAACTACGATTATCATGGATACCGATTGGGACCGGATTGGAACATTTGGGTCGATAGCAAAAGCACTGGCGCGATTTTTTCCCCCTGATATTTCTTTGTTCAAACATCTTATCCGACCGACCATCGAAACATTTATGATTGCAAGCCTTGGCACCATCCTTGCCCTCATCCTGTCGATTCCTGTTTCCTGGTTTGCCGCCCATAATATTACACCCTACAAACCGATCACATACCCTATCGGACGTGCCATTATGACCCTGTCGCGTTCTGTTCACGAAATTGTTTGGGGGTTGATATTCGTGGCTGCTGTCGGCCTTGGTGCATTTCCCGGAATTATTGCCGTGGGTATGCGATCGATCGGTTTCATAGCAAAACTGACCGCTGAAGCCATTGAGGATATCAACCCGGGTCAAATGGAAGCGATCCGGGCAACCGGTGCTTCCGGGTTTCAAATCATCTTGTATGCGGTGATCCCCCAGATCTTACCGGTTTTTATCGGAAACACCATTTTTCAATGGGATATTAACATTCGACGAGCGACAATCATGGGCCTTGTTGGTGCCGGTGGTTTGGGATTAACATTTCACAGACAGTTGGTGATGTATAATTATGGCGGTGTGACGACCGTCATCATTGCGATTCTCTTTCTCATCGCCATCGGAGAAGTGGGATCATATTTTAGCCGCAAAGCAATTATTTAAATATAAAAAATCGAAATCAACAGATCAATAAGGATCCCGTATGACCTCAAGCACCATCGATAAGGCGGCCGGTCCCGAAAAAACCTGGAGCAGATTTAAATATCCTCAGTCTTTGATCAAATATGGCATCACACTGATCATATTGGTCTTCATCGTTATTTCCATTGATTATTTGAATATTCACCTCAACCGGCTTCTGACCATGTTTCCCCGGTTGGGAAATCTTTTTGGAAATCGATACTACCCCCCGGACATTCCCTACATTCTCGACAGTGAATACCTTGGCTATGTTTATGACACCGTTAAGATGGCATACCTCGGCACGCTTTTCGGCATCATCCTTGCGATCCCTCTTTCCTGGTTTGCTTCATTTAACATGACCCCCAACAAGCGGTTTCTTTATCCCATCTCCCGGTTTATACTCATGCTTTGCCGGGCGGTTCACGAAATGATTTGGACCATTCTTTTCGTGACGATTTTGGGGTTTGGCATGCTTCCCGGTGTCATGGCGCTCTCCCTGTTTAGCCTCGGATTCACCGGTAAACTTTTTTCCGAGGAAATCGAATCGATAAACCGGGGTCAGGTGGAAGCCCTTCAGGCAACCGGAGCAAACCATATACAAGTATTTATATATTCGGTTTTGCCACAAGTCAGGGTGGCGTGGACAGGTATTTCGATATACACATGGGATACCGCATTTCGAGCGGCCACCGTGGTCGGGTTCTTCGGCGCCGGTGGGATGGGCTGGTACTTAAGAAGAACGATACAACAGATTCAGAGCCACCGCGTGGCGGCGATACTGCTTTCAATTGTTTTTCTCGTTGTCATTTCAGAGGTAATTTCCGCCTGGGCCAGAAATAAAGTCGGTAAAGCCTAAAACACATTAATTGTTTTCAACCCTGTGACTTTTTTGAGGAGGTTTTATAAATGGGCAAAATCAGTATGGTCATGTTCGATCTTTCAGGAACGACTGTTTACGATGATACCGGTGTGCGGGATTGCTTGTATAAAGCAGCAATGGAATTTAATCTTAAAACCACGCCGGAAGAAATATTACTCCATATGGGGACAAATAAGATTCATCTCTATCAATACCTCATCGCCAAAGCGCAGGGAAAAGAAATCGATTTCAAAGATTTCGAGAAAACCCAGGATCCGAGCACATATGAATCGGCAAAGAAAATTTTTAATCGATATGAGGAAATCATGATCGCGCACTACAGATCCGAGGTCAAAGAGGTCCCCGGTGCATCGGACACATTCCGATGGTGCCATGAACACGGGATAAAAGTGGCGACAGATACAGGGTTCCATCGACAGATCACGGAGGCAATTATGGAAGGGCTGGGGTGGGTCAGAGATGGATTGGTGGATATCTCTGTGGATGTGCAGCACAGCCCTATGGATCGTGGAAGACCCGCACCATTTATGATTTTTTATGCCATGGCTCAGCTCGATGTTCAGAGCGTCCATGAAGTCATAAAAGTTGGAGATACGCCGGCGGACATGCTCGAAGGCCGAAACGCCGGTTGTCACGGGGTAGTGGGTGTTCTCAGCGGCCCCCGACCGGTGACAGCTTGGGGAAAATACTGGCATACCCATGTGATTCCCAGTGTAAAAGAACTCCCGGATCTGATTGAATCCGAATTTATCTGAACATCTCAAATGTCACCCCTTTGATTTCTCGAAAATCCATCCGAGGCTGGGAGAAAAAATGAACCAAACTGCCAAAGCCGCTGTCATGAAATCAGCGAACACCGATCTGAAAATCGAAACATACCCTCTGCCTCGGGTGGAAAAAGAATGTATTTTGGTTAAAATCACCTGTTGTACGATTTGCGGTTCGGATGTTCATTCCTGGACTGGCCGAAGATCTGCTCCGGTTCCCATCATTTTAGGCCATGAAATTGTCGGTACAATTGTTGAACTTGGAGACGGTGTCACACATGATTCCGGAGATCGGCCCTTGGCCATTGGGGATAGAATCACCTGGACGATCATGGACAACTGTGGAAAATGCTACTTTTGTCGGGAAAAAGGGTTAATGATGAAATGCCGCCACCTCAAGAAATACGGCCATGACAGCTGCGCTGAACCGCCCCATTTTATCGGCGGATTTGCAGAGTATTGCTATATCACCCCTGGAACCTGCGTCATCAAGGTCCCGGATACGCTGACCGACGAGGAGGTCGCACCGGCAAACTGCGCTCTGGCAACGGTTGTCGCCGGATGGGAGGCCATCGGCATAGAGCCATTTGAAAATGTTTTGATTCAAGGCGCCGGTGCACTCGGATTTTATGCAGCGGCCCTGGCGAAATATTATGGAAGCCGCCGGATTATTGTAACAGACATCCTTGAACACCGATTGGAATTTATCAAACGTTTTGGCGCCACTGATATCTTGAATACGCGAAACATGAAGGACCACGAAATCGTAAAAGCCATTCAAAGCCTGACCGATGGATTTGGTGTCGACTGTACAATGGAGGTCGCTGGAATTCCTTCCCTTATTCCTCTGGGTTTGAAGTGTCTACGAATCGGGGGTCGATTTGTTGAAATCGGCAATTCTTTTCCAAATGCAAATTTTTCATACGATGCGTGCGACATCGTCTGGAGACGATTGACCATTAAAGGTGTTCATAATTACGATGCCAAACACTTGCAAATGGGTGTCAATTTCCTGGAAGAAACACAGAATCAGTTTCCTTTCAATGAGATCGTTACCCACAGAGTCAACCTGCACGACATTAATAAGGGGTTGCATATTGCAGGATCCGGTGAGGCAATTCGAGTTGCGGTTTTACCATAGAGCACCTCGCAACATGTGATGAAAATGAAAAATCAATAAACAGGCGGTAACAGCGAATGGACAAAAAAGACTCATTCATCAAAAAACTAAAGGTCGAACAGACGGAACGGGTTTACCAGGGAAGGCTTTTCTCTTTTGTGGTTGAAGATATTACCCTTCCCAACGATGCCAAAACAAAGATGGCAATGGTCCGGCATCCGGGTTCTGCAGCTATTGTCCCTTTGCGAGAAGACGGGAAGGTCGTTATGATCCTTCAGTACCGACATCCTGTGCGGGATTTTCTGCTTGAAATCCCGGCCGGCACCATTGAACCCGGAGAATCTCCCCTCGATTGTGCTCGACGGGAATTAATAGAAGAAACCGGGCTGAAGGCAGAAGAGTTTATCAAACTGACGGAGGTCCATATCCTCCCGGCCTACTCCGATGAAAAAACCCATGTCTATCTTGCCAGAAAATTCACCTCTATGAAACAGCGTCTCGATCAGGATGAAATTCTGGAGGTCGTTGAATATCCTCTTGGAGAGGTTGTCGATATGATCGGTAATGGCGTGGCAACCGATGCCCTTACGATTCTGTCAATTCAAATGGCATGGATGTATCTCCAAAAAAATGAAAACTAACGATCGGAAAGGCTTTCGGTATATTCGGCTGACCATTCATCGGCTGTCTGAATCAGCCGCTGGAGTGTCTCTGACAGGTATTTGTCCTTGTGATGGACGAGATAATATTTATGCTTCATTGAGCGGTCTGAGAAAGGAATGGCGCTCAATTTCCCCGCCTCAATTTCATCCTTTGAAATTCTATGGGATGTGATCCCAATACCGATCCCATCTTCAACAGCCAGTTTTATCGCCCGATTGCTGGAGAACTCCAGGGGAATATGGATCGAAAGATCATTTTTTTGCATATACTTTTCAAACATCATTGCGGTAGCTGACCCTTTTTCATGCATAATGATCGACCGGCCCTCCAGGTCACAAGGTTCAATACTGCTATTCCGTGCGAGCGGGTGGCCGGGAGGGGTGATGATTTCAAGGCGATCTTCAATAACCTCCCGAATCATCAGCTTTTTATTTTCTACCGGATAGGAGATAAATCCGATATCATTCTCCAAATTGGCGGTATTGCTTATCACCTGCTCGGTCGGCAAAATGCTGGCCAAAACGTGAATATTGGGATTCATCTTAACAAACGGATTGATGATGTTCGGAAGATAATACGCACCAAAACTTTCACTTGCGTGGATCTGAATATATCCTCTTCTTTGTCTTTGAAAATCACAGATACTCTCTTCAGCCTGTTTTTCCATCTCGAATATTTTTTCTGCAATGCCGTAGAGGACCTCTCCTGCATCGGTCAGTGCCATTTTTTTACCAAAACGATTGACCAGCTTAATCTCATAATAGTTTTGGAGTCTTTGAATTCCTTTAGTTACCGCCGGCTGAGTAATGTTGAGCTCCCTTCCGGCAGCACTAAGGCTTCCAAGCTTTGAGGAAAGATAAAAGATTTTTAACTGATTAAGATTCATTTATCCGTACCTTTTTTTTCGTCATGATCTGAACCTCATCAATTGCCTTTCTGATTTAACATGTTGTAATCATAGATAGTGTCCATCCGCGGTTCTTAAACCGTCTCTATGAGTGCCCAATTCAGAAATGAGCAATTTTGGTCCTGATCAAGGCCGCACAAGGGTTTACGGTGAGGCGTACTTTCTGTACGCCGTAGCCGAAAACCCGCGGAGAACGCCGAGCAGGGCAAAAAGGGCCATTTATGGATGGGCACTAGATAGTGAGCTACTGCCCGCAGGCCTTTCGAAAGTCTTTGACGGCCTGGGAAAGTCCAACATATAGGGCGTGACAGATAAGAGCATGCCCGATTGACGCTTCTTTAATTCCCTCCAGTTTCTGGAGCCGATGAAGATTGTTCAGGTCGAGGTCATGTCCGGCGTTAAGCTCGATGCCAGCATCGAGGGCCGCATCGTGGGATTCCTGGATTCTGGCAAACTCTGTGGACCTTTCAGCATCGGTTTTGGCCGATGCATACGGCCCGGTGTACAGCTCGACCCTGTCAGCGCCGATAGCTGAAGCATCTGCCATGGCTTCGGGTATGGCATCCATAAAAAGGCTTACGCGGATACCCGCTGCCTTGCATTGTTCTATGACCGGCCTGAGAACTTTTTGATCCTTTTGAATATTCCAGCCATGGTGGGAGGTGATTTCGTCCGCTTCAACCGGGACCAGCGTAAACTGGTCGGGACGGATCTCCATGACCAGATCGATGAGATCGGGTCTCGGGTTTCCCTCTATGTTAAATTCGACGGTTAATATTGGGGCAAGATCCCGGACATCAGTGGTTCGTATGTGGCGCTGGTCTTCCCGCGGATGAACCGTGATGCCCTGGCACCCGGCCTCTATACAGGTGCGGGCAGCCTCTAAAACATTTGGCTCGTCGCCCCCGCGGGCATTCCGTAAAGTAGCCACTTTGTTGACGTTAACACTGAGATTTATCATCTTTCGACTCCCCCAATCTTTTTCTTTATGAAATCCTTTAATTAAAGCAGATAATAGAGTTGGAAAAACTCCTGTGTCAACATGGAAAAATATGAGGCCGATCCCAATCAAAAATTTTCTTCAAAATGGACATTTTTCAAATGACCCTATCTTTCCTTAATTCCTCTATATCGGCCATGGAAAGATTCAATTCTTTTTTGAGAATTTCATCATTGTGCTCTCCTAAATCGGGTGCGGTCATTTTAATTTGGCAGGGTGTGCGGGAAAATTTCATGGGTGTTCCGACCAAATTCAGCCTTCCCAATCGGGGATGTTCCACCTCTATAATCATTTCCCGTGCCCGTACATGCGGATCCTTGACCACCTGTTCGATGTTATTAACGGGGCTGCTGATCAAACCGGCTCTCTCAAAAATAGATAGCCACTCATTTCTCGGCCTGGTTTGGAATACTTCGCATAGAATGGGTTCCAAAAGGGCATGATTCCCGGTTCGATCCGCCACGGTCTTAAAACGTTCATCTGCGATCAAATCCTCTCGTCCAATCACGCTGCATAACTTCTCCCATTCCCCATGACCAAAAGCGATGACGACCATTTCATCGGTTTGAGTCGGAAAAACCTGAAAAGGCGTAATAATAGGATGCCTGGATCCAATAGGTTCTGGAACCTCTCCGGTAGCGAAATATCGGGCACATGCATTTTCGCATAGTGCGACCTGACCATCCAACATGGCCACATCAATATGCTGACCCTCTCCACTTCGTTCTCGTTCGTAAAGTGCTGCCAGTGTTGCACTGACCGCAAAAAGGGCCGCACCCATATCTCCTATGGAATATCCAACACGAACCGGCGGACGATTCGGCTCACCGGTTATACTTACGGTTCCGCCCATCCCCTGGGCTACCATATCAAAGGCTGGCTTATGGCTATAGGGACCATGTTGGCCAAACCCGGAAATTGAGAGATATATAATATGAGGATTTAGCTTTTTGACGGCTGTATATTCCAGTCCCATCTTTTTCATAATACCGGGTCGAAAGTTCTCAACTAGAATATCCATCTTTTGGATAAGTTTTTTGATGATCTCTTTGGCTTTTTCATGCCTGAGATCCATGGACATACTCTTTTTCCCGCGGTTGACACTGAGAAAATAGGAGCTGATATCTTCGATAAAGGGTCCATTGTTCCGTGCCATATCCCCCTTTTTTCGATCCTCTATCTTAATGACATCTGCACCGAGGTCAGCTAACATCATGGCAGCAAAAGGCCCTGCCAGAACACGCCCGAAACTTAAAACTTTGATCCCTGTTAATGGGCCAGCCATTTATACTTCCCTCCACTATAAATATTTTGAATTAGCCGCTTAGATTTTGCGCCGGCGATGCTCACTAATTCCCAAGAACGCTTAAAGGGGAATATTCCCATGCTTTTTCCAGATGATCTGCTCGGTTTTTTTTCTCTCCAAAAGTCGAAGTGAGTGTACAAGCCAGGCCCGGGTGTCCCTGGGATGGATGACCGCGTCTATATACCGCTTGGAGGCGCTATAGTAGGGATTTAGGATCGACTCTTTATATTCCTTAATCTTTTCAAGCCGGGCCTTGATTGGATCTTCGGCTTCGGCGATCTCTCGCTTATAGAGAATATTTACCGCGGCTTCTGCTCCGACCATGGCAAACTCCGCGGTGGGCCAAGCAAGCATGATATCTGCGCCGGTCTCATGGCAGCACATGGCCGGGATGGCCCCTCCATAGAGCTTGCGAAGCACGCAAGTAATTTTAGGGACAGTGGCCTCTGAAAACGCATAGAGCATTTTGGCCCCATGCCGGATGATTCCCTTTTTCTCCTGATCCACGCCGGGCAGATAACCGGGCACATCTGCAAGCACAATCAGGGGGATGTTGAAGCAATCGCAAAAGCGGATGAAGCGTGCGGCTTTATCCGCCACATCGATATCAATGGTACCGGCTAAAAAGCGCGGCTGATTGGCCACCATCCCCACGGTTCTGCCGTCTATACGGCCAAAGCCAATAACGATGTTCTGGGCATAAAAAGGTTGAATCTCAAAAAACTCGGACGCGTCAAGGATCTCAACGATAACCTTTTTGATATCATAGGTCTTTTGGGGCTCTGTTGGAACAATTTCTGTGAGAACGTCGTTGGGTCTGAAAGGATCATCACCGGTGGGGACCACGGGCGGAGATTCCCTGTTGTTTTGAGGGAGATAGGACATAAGGTTTTTTATCAGTTCCAGACAGTGTTGGTCATTTTTGGCAACCAGGTGCACAACCCCTGATTCCTTGGAGTGGACCCCTGTCCCACCCAATTCTTCGAAGGAGACCTTTGTACCTGTAACCTCCTGGATAACTTTCGGCCCGGTGATGAACATGTGGGCGGTTTTTTCCACCTGGATGATGAAATCCATGATAGCTGGAGAATAGACAGCCCCGCCTGTGCATGCACCCATAATCACGGCAATTTGAGGGATGACACCTGAACATTGGGTGTTCTCATAAAACATGCGTCCGTATCCCGATTCGTTTTGCATGCCGTCCTGCAGACGTCCCCCCGCGGACTCATAAAGACCGATGACAGGGGCTTGCACTTTTCTGGCCATTGTCAGGATATAGTTAATCTGTTCGCCGTGATCCCGCCCCGCGGACCCCCCAAAAACAGTGACGTCCTGGGAGTAAATGCAAACCCGGCGACCGTTAAGGGTGGCAAAACCGGTGACCACCCCGTCTCCCATTATCTTCTTCTCCTGCATATTAAATTCAAAGGTCTGGGTTTCAGCCAGCATATTTACTTCCACGAAAGAGCCCGAATCCACTAATGCCTCAATCCGCTCTCTGCACAGAAGTTTCCCTTTTTCTTTTTGCATTTTTTGCTTTACAGGGCCGCCTGAAAGCCTGGCTAATTTTTCTTTTTCTTCCAGTTCCGCTAACAGCTCATCCCATGTTTTCCATGTTCTCATGGTTGTCTCTCCTTTGAGCACATCATCAAAAGGGGATTTTACTACGCCGGTTAATTTTGATCGCTCGGATAGGGCAGTTGGTTGCGCAATGTTCACAAACCTGGCACCTGCTGGGGTCTGTCGGCACAAGCCATCCATCTTTAATCTTCAAAATTCCCGAGGAGCATATGGGCACACATTCTCCGCAGTTGTTGCAACCCAGGCTAATGTTGATCTGATTTTTGGCTACTTTTTTTGGAATCGGCATGATCGAGCTTAGGCTCAGCGCCCCTGAAGGACAAAACCTAACGCAGGGCGGTTCCTCCCGATCGTGACAAAGATCGCAAACGAGAACTTTATCTCCTTCCAGCCCCATGGAAAAAGCCCCGTAACAACAGGCTTCCAAACACTTGCCACATGCATCACATTTGTCATCCTGTACCACTATGGCCATGGTTTCAGGGTCCCGTGTCAGGGCCTGACGCGGGCAGGAGAGGATACAAGCCGGATCGCCCTCACAAAGCACACAGGTAAAAGATTTGGATTTCCCGTCCTCTGTTTCCAACACTCGAATCCTGGACGCACGTGGATCAAATAGACCCTCTTTGGTGCCTGAACAGACCATTTCGCAGAAGTGACAGCCGGTGCATCGATTCCGATCACATGTGATGACTTTTTTTTTGATCATGGATTCTCCTATTTTTAATCGATACGGGTTCGAAATGCTCTATCTCTTTTGCGCAAAGCAATTTCTTCTATAAGCCTTGCCTTGGCCGGCCCGGAAACAAGTTTTGCCTGAATCTCCACCCATAGCTGGGAGCAAACCGGACCATGCCGTATTTTCTCCCGTTTAATCTCCAGGGCCTCGTCCACCGGGCAGACGTTTTGGCATGACCGGCAATAGATACAGGCGGACTCGTCCAGTTTAACCCGCTCATTTTCCACGTGCAACGCACCCGAGGGGCAGATATCGGTACAGGCATAACACCCTTGCGGACAGTATTGTGGTGAAAAAATTACGATTCCGTATCGTGAGCAATCAACCCTGATTGCATCGTAGGGACAAGCCTGTTCACACTTATGACAGTAAAAGCACGCGATTTTATCCACTTCAACCGCAGCAATTTTTTCTTCACCTGTATCCGGGTCACGATAAATCTTCACCGTAACCGCGTCAACCGGACAACTGGACGCACAAACCGAACCGCAATCCGCTTTACATTTGTCTGTTTGGATATTTATTTCTTCTTGTAGCACAGGAAAAATGCCGCTTGAGATTAACCCCGGGATCTCTTCCTGGTTTTCTCGCCAGAAAAAGGCCTTTGTGGGGCAAACAATGGCACATTGGCCACAAAAATGGCACAAATTCGGATCTATATCCATTCTGATGGGCCTTTTGAGTGTCCCCTTCTCCACTACCGGATCGGTGGAGGAAATGGCTTCGCGGGGACAAATTACCTGACAATCCCGGCAACCTGTGCATTTGTTCTGATCAAGGGCCAGCGTTTGGGCAAGCCCTATCATCTGCCGTTCTAAAACCACACGATGATCCAGTGTCTTTGTTTTAGCTGTTTTTCCAAGGCGCATTTTTATTGCTCTTAACGATTATATTTTTATGGGAAAAATTTCCCTGACGATCGAAAGGGCCTCGACCCTGTGGAAGTTAAGACACAAGTCCGAGGGTGCGAGTCCAAATGCCAGGCCGATAAATTCGGTTAAATAAAAAACGGGCAACCGGAAAGACACTTCAAATTTTCGTTCTATGGACCGCTGCATCAGGTCAAACTGGAGATAGCAGGATGGACAAAGAACGATCACAGCCCGGGCCCCATATGTTTTCATCAGCTTTAATTTTTCGTATACCAGCCGTAATGACAGATCGGTATCTGTCGTTTGGATCGGAAAACCGCAACAGAGCATCTTGCGCGGATAATCCACTACCTCCGCACCGAGCCCGCTGATCAATTGCTCCAGTTTCGTGGGATTTTCCGGATCGTCAAAATCAATAATGTGAGAGGGCCTGAGAAAATGGCACCCGTGGTGGAGTGCCACCGGGAGCCCCTTCCATGTGTCGGTGACCCGGGAAGTCAGTCTGTCCAGGCCTATTTTCTCAAATATAAAACGGGCAAAATGCTCCACCATCAGTCCCGGGGAGTACTGAAGACCAATTTTTTTGAGGGTATGGTTAATCCTTCTCCTCAATGATGGGCCTTGATCAAGAATATGCTCCGTCTCCAGAAATGTATTGCAGCAGCCTGAGCAAAGCGTCATGAGTGGCAGGGAGTTGGTACGTGCCAGAGTCAGGTTTCTGGCTGACAGTGTCAACCACGCTTCCTGGTTCAATCCCTTCATTCCTACCGGTTCCGGACAGCATGAGGCCCCTTCCAGCTCAAATAAGTGGATTCCGAATTTTTCAAAAACTGTCCGTGTGGTTCTTTCCAAATGTGGCAGGCGGGTCCTGATCGAACATCCTGAATACAGATTGAAAGAAGAGCCTTCACCCATTGCAGTTCACTCAGTGTTCTTTTCTTTTTTCTCGTTTGTTGGGTTTACTGCGGAACTGTCCGGTCCGTTATTATCTTTATTTTCGGGTCTCTTTAATTGTTCCGGCAGCCCCAGACAATCCATCAAGCTCCGGAGCTCCCTGGATCTTATCCCCCGGGGAATTTCGGGAAGCCCGAGTTCCCGGCGAATCCGCAAGGTTCTTTTTCCCGGCGTCTGCGTCCAACCGGTTTTCATAATTTCCCGACCCATTTTGACCTGATTTTCAGGAATGGATCCGATCCGTGCGGCGGCATTTTTCAATTGCATCATTATTTCCGAAACCTCGATCGTCTGGGGACAACGTTCCAGGCAAGTATGACAAGCAGCACAAAGCCAAATTTTATCGTCTTTTATTATATCATCGATCTCATCGCGCAGAATCATCTCAATAAACCGCCGGGGATTAAAATCCCACCGCCATTTGCCGACCGGACAGCCTCCGGCACAAACACCGCATTGATAACAGACACGAACGCGCCGGGGAATATCTTGTTTCATTAAAAACCGTTTGAACTGTTCCATTTCGCCTCTTCAGGCAGCACCTTTTACCGTCTTTACAGGGAAAAGTGATAGATCGGAGAGATGTGCCAAACACCTTTGCAGTTCTGAATGCGTTTTTGCATTTTCTGCCTTGATTCGTTTTTGACCCATGTTTTTAAGGGCCTGGTCCATCTCCCTGATCACCCGGGCATATTTCTCTCCTTCAGCAGCGGAAATCCACTCCACCCGGAAACGTTCGGCAGATATACCCATACGTTCCAAGGTCTTGGAAAGTCTTGTCATCCTGCGTTCTGCATAATGCTGTCCGGTAATATAACGACAGTCCTGACGATGACATCCGGAGACCAGGACCATGCCAGCCCCTTTTCGGAATGCTTCCAGAATAAAATCCTTTCTGATTCTGCCGGCACACATCACCCGTATCCCACGGGAGGAGGGTGGATATTGCAAACGATTCACTCCCGCATTATCCGCGCCCGGGTAGCTGCACCACCAGCACATAAATGCCAGTATTTTGTTTTCCGGAAGGTCATTCAAATAGGTATGAATCTGAGCATATATCTGAAGATCGTGAAAATGGTTCTGGGAGATCCCGCCCTGCGGGCAGTCGGGGATGCAAGTACCGCATCCCATGCATTTGGCTTCGGTAACAAAGGCCGGTTCACCCGGCAGAGCCGTCATGGCGCCGAAAGGACAACGCTCCACGCAAATCCCGCACTTTTTATTCACATTTAGACATCGATCCGGTTGGTCAGGCAGCATATGGGCCACAATCGGCTCAATCAGAAGGTTCTCTTTCATTAATATGCGAGAACAGCGGGCTGCGGCAGCGCTTCCCTGGGCAACACTGTATGGTATGTCTTTGGGTCCGCAGGCTGCTCCGGCTAAAAATACGCCCTCAGTGGGCGAGTCAACGGGTCTGAGTTTGGGGTGAAATTCCTTGTAAAAGCCATTTTCGTCCAGACTTACCTTTAAGCGGCCTCCCATTTCACCGGTTCCTCTGGCCGGCACAGCACCGGTGGAAAGAACAACCAGATCCGCCTCCCACTTCATGGGGCGGCCTCGCTCGCGATCCTCACCGTGAAGCACCAGCCCCCCTTGTTCGGCACTCGGCTCAATTTCAGAAGGTTTACAGCGGATGAACTTGACCCCCCTTTCACGGGCCCGACGAAAAAACTCCTCGTAACCCTTGTAGGGAGCCCGAATATCGATGTAAAAGATGAAGACTTCGATTTCAGGATATTTTTCCCGGATGTGCAGAGCGGTTTTTATGCTTGCCATGCAGCAGTATCCGGAACAGTAAGAGTTGTATCTTTCATCCCGCGAACCGGCGCACTGAATAAAAGCAACCTGACGGGGCGCCAAAAAATCAGAGGGTCTGACCAATTCGCCCCGGGTCGGTCCGGAAGGGTCAAGAAGCCTTTCCAGTTCCGGGGCATTTATGACATTTTGCCAACGGCCGTATCCATATTCCGATAGTGGTGCAGGATTGAAAACCTCAAATCCGGTCGCCATGACAATGCTGCCTACATCCAGTTCGATCTGTTCAGTCTCCTGGGAGAAATCTATTGTCCGTCTTTCACAGGCATCTACACATTTGTAACAGCGAATGCAATTGTCCAAGTCGATTACGTAGGCCGAGGGAACCGCCTGGGCAAAAGATTGGTATATGGCGTGCCGGGGTGATAACTGCTCATCAAATTCATTCGGCACTTTTATAGGGCAGGATTCCACACAATCACCGCATGCATTGCAAAAGTCGGTGACATAACGGGGTTTGTGTTCTATGGTCACGCGAAAGTTACCGACATGGCCTTTTACTTCCTTCACCTCCGAATAGGTCATTAAACTGATTTTGGGGTGACGCGCCGCGTCAACCATCTTGGGGGCCAGTATTCAGATGGGGCAGTCCATGGTCGGAAAAGTTTTGCACAGTTGGGCCATTCGTCCGCCCAGACTCGGTTTCCGTTCCACTAGAATTGTATCCACTCCCGCTTCTGCTAAATCCAAAGAGGCGGTTAGCCCGGCAATCCCCCCGCCCACAACCAGCGCTTTTTTGGTCACCGGAACCCGGATATATTCCAGAGGCTCCAGAAGATTGGCTCTGGCCACAGCCGCAGCCAGCGTATCTTTGGCTTTTTCAAGCGCCAATTGAGGCTCTTGGGAATGAACCCAGGTAAGTTGTTCCCTCACGTTGACCATTTCCAACAAAAAGGGGTTCAGACCGGCTTCAATTACGCATTTTCTAAATGTAACTTCATGAAGTTTCGGCGTACAGGCTACCACCATTACCCGGTTGAGATTATTTTCCCTGATCAACTTTACAATCTCCTGTTGCCCCGGTTCTGAGCATGTGTAGAGATTTTCGGCCATTTGAACAACTCCGGGCAGATGACTCGCAAACTCACCCAGTTGCTTCATATCGAGGATCCCGGCTATATTGGTACCACAGTGGCAGAGAAAAACGCCAATTCTAAGTGCCTGCTTCTCGATTTCACTCATTACGCTTCTCCTATTGATGATCGGCAGGTTGATCGGTTTTCATTCCAGAGTCGATGCCCAATGTGAAAAATATTTTACCGTGCTCTCCCGCCACTTCCCAGCCTTCAGGGCCGGGTAGACCTGCTGGGGAGTAACCAGATCTTCTTCGAAAAATATTTTCGGCAGCTTTAAATTCTCCGGACGCCAACCCTCCTGCCAATTAAAGGCCCTGATCAGGTTCATACATCTTTCCCCTAATCCACCGAGCCATTTTTCTGATTTGTCCTTCTCTGAGATTAACCGATAAAAAACCATTAGGTTTTCATAAAGGTTATCCTGGACAAGGCCCACCCATTTACAGATGCCGATAGATTCCAAGAGCGCCCAACGATTTTCCGCCTGAATTAGGTTAAGAATCGAGTCCGTTTCATCCAGAAGTCCAAAAGTGAGACTATTATCGTTCCAGGGGATCCGGATAGTGGGCCCAAGAAAGGACAGCGGCCAAAAACCACGCCGGGGGTCAACAAATGACAATTCGAGTCCACAAAAATGCATGGCAAATTCCCGACTGACCGAACCTGTTCTCTGGGCCGTTTCAAAGACGCCGCGACCTAAAAACCCTCGAATTCCCCGATCTTTTGTTATTTTTTCAGACAACTCCGGCAACCATGATCCATTGCCGAACTCCGGCACTAGGTCCCCGGCAATTCCCAGTTGAACCTTCCTCTCATGGCACTCCGCCAACCAGGCCGCCAAAATACCGAAAGAAACCGGGTCGATACCATATTGGCTGCAGGCTCTAAGAGCTGCCAGCGTTTCGTCCAAATCCGTAAGATTCAAAAGGGGGCCCAGGGCCCACAAGGGTTCAGGATTAAGTGGAATTTTGACAACATTTCCTGAAAATCGGGCATCGATTTCGGGAACAAAAACCTCCAAACACGCCAGCGGACAACCCGGACAAGATCTTTTCTGAACATCCAAACTTTCCAACGAGTGTAACCACTCTTCCGAAAAGTGAGCTGCCTGGAAGTTTCGAGCCGGGAGCGCATTTTCATGGCTTAATTTTTTCAAAACGCTAAGGGTTCCGATATCAAAGGAGGTGTTTGATTCTGTTTTTTGAAAAACCTTAATCAAAGGAAGAACCGCCTCGAGAAATTCACCGGGTTTTTCGTCTTTTATAGGAAGATAGGGCCTTACCACCATCGCCTTCAGATTTTTAGAACCAAAAATAGCACCCAATCCCCCCCGAATCGGGGTTTCAAAAGACCCGTCATCCAGAATGGCAAATTTCACCTGAGATTCTCCTGACGGTCCGATACAGACGATCGCTGAATCCGGGCCCCATTTTTCCGTCATCTTCTTCCGGCATTCTGAACCGGAGCACCCTTCCATTTTTTTGGTTCGGCGAAAAAACACCCGTCCCTCATCCAGAAACAGGTAAGACAATTCCCGAGCCTTTCCCCGAATGACCACCGCCGCCCACTCGGTTTGACTCAAAGCCCAGGCAAATTTTCCACCCCGGGTACCTCCGGCCCACAAACCGGTCAAAGGTGATTTGGCAGCTATTCCCACCCGGGTGGCGCCGGGGTAAGGCCGGCCGGCAAATATCCCTTGTGCAAAAACCACCACACTTTCTGGCGCCAGCGGATCAGTTCCAACCGGCATGATTAAACGAAGAAGATAAGTGGCAAGCGCTATCCCAGAGGGATAGTTCTCGATTATCTCAGGTTTAATCTCTTTGTTTTCAAACGTCTCCCGCGTTAAATCAATAATCAGATAATATTTATCCCTCCGTTGATCCATAATGTTCCTTCATGTTCCTCAAAGCACTATCGACCATTTGAAAGGGCGTCTAAGGGACGAGGTTTCAAAAACCCCGATAAACGGTCCGGCGTACAAAATGCGCCGGGAAGCGGCCGTGGCGCCGCTTCCCGGTATTCTTTTTGTATAGTTGATTTGGACTCTGGGAATTGAAACTTTACACAGGTCTTTAAATTTGCCGTGAGACATTAGCCGCTTCTGCAATAGCCCATTCAACGCTACGAACTTCTTTACAGTCTCCTATCTTGTATATCTCTTTTACTTTGCCCTTGAGGGCTTCGTAACATTCCACCCGCGGTTGCCGACCCCAAGCGATGATCACGGAATCAGCCGGAAGCGTCTTGCGTCCTTCTGCGTTTTCCACAACAACTCCCTCCCCATTGATCTCAACTGCACGGGTCTCGGTGAGGACCGTTATATTCTCATCTTTAACGTAACCGTCCAGTTGAAAGAGACGTGCATAAAGGTCGACGGAATAGACAGGTCTGTTCACAGTGTCACTTTCCTCAACCATGGTCACATTCTTTCCGTCCCGCGCCAGGGATACGGCTGTCTCTGCTCCGTAATTTCCGCCGATGACGACCACCGTATCTCCGATCTCCATCTCGCCCTCCGACCTCAGATAGTCCTCGTTGGTCACAACATTTGCAAGGTCGATCCCGGGAATTTCAGGAAGTTTCTCTCCCGAACCCACTGCCACCACCACTGCGTCCGGATTCTCGTTTTCAACCAGTTCGGCGGTTACCGCGGTCTCCAGGTGTACGGTCAGACCTTCTGTTTTTTCGACTTGAGCGATGTGATAATCCACGATATTCCGTAGGTCGCGCGTATTCAGCCTTGGGTGGGTAGAGGCTACGTGTTGGAGCAAGCCTCCTAACTCCTCATCCTTTTCGTATAAATCTACCCTGTGGCCCCTTTGGGCACATGTTATGGCCGTTTCCATGCCACCGACCCCGCCGCCGATGACCATGACTTTTTTGGGACGTATGGCCGGTTTAAGTTCCATCTGCTCTTCCTTACCATAGGTAGGGTTAACCGCACAATTCACGTACTGTTGATCCCACAGGCACTGGAGGCATACATTGCACGCAATGCATTTGCGGATGTCCTCCGGTCGACCTTCAATGGCTTTCCGGGCAAACCAGGGATCGGCAATTGCCGGTCGGCACATCATTGCAAGATCGCAGCGACCACTGGCTACCACGTCTTCTGCAATTTTTGTGTCCATGATCTTGGCCACTCCCATAACCGGGACTTTGACGACGCTCTTAATTTCAGTGGCCAGATGAACTCTGGTCGCCCTTTCAGGATAGGGTGAAGGAAATGCGTACATGGCCGTAAATCCGATACGTCCGCCGGTGACGTCGAAGCAGTCAACATATGGCTCCAGCCGTTGGGCGATCGTTTTGCCCCATTCTTCCGTATAGCCGGGTTCACCAAGGTACTCCATAAACTCATGCGCTGCCAGCCGCCAGATAACGGGATAGTCCTGCCCGCATCTCTCTTTGATTCCTTTGGCTACCATTTCAGGGAATAGACCTCGGTCTTCGCCGAATTTGTCGGTGCGTGTATTGGTATAAGGAGACATGAATTGCTGAATTAAGGTGCCCTGGCAACTGTGAACATTCACGGCATCGTATCCGGCCTCCTGGATGCGAGCCGCAGCATCGACGTACATTTGAGCACGTTCTTCGGCTTCATCGGTACTCAATGCCTTGCATGGTATGCCATAAACGCTTCCCTTTTCAGTTGCGCTGACAGCCGGATGCCCGGTCATATTGGGGTCGCAGATAGCGCCGCCGTGTAAAATCTGACACGAAACTTTCATGCCCTCGAGATGAAAATTGCGGACCACCCTCTGATGCCCTAGAACAGATTGGCTATCATGTATTCCGACCATGCATCGAAAGGGATTTCCCTCAGGATGTGGAAAACTGGCGCTGACTTGGTACAATCCCCAGCCACCCCGAGCCCCTTCAAGGTAATCACGGATCGCCCTTTCAGTAAGGTAACCGTGCTCATCGGCGTTGTTCCTCACCGTAGGCGCATGTACAAAGCGGTTGGGAAGTTCCATGGTTCCGATTTTTATAGGATCGTATATAGATGCCATTTTACCCTCCTTATCTTAATTTACAGTATTTAAAGTTGTTAAGCAAAAGGAATTGTCCATCCCCACCCCTGAAATAGAGTCCGTCCAACCTTCCACCGGGCTGCCGGAGATTAAATCTTATATCCCCCGGATTTACCCGTTGCCTGCTCTATCCGGAGGAGAACGGATAATACAGTGCATATTTTTTCTGATCGTTTCGACTTTCATTTTTCAATCATCCCTCCTTTCCTGTTGATGTTTCAGATGGCTTGCCCAATTGATTGAGAAACTTCATTAGACCATTTATCCAATTTTGACAGTCTCGTAAAAAGTCATTTGCGAACGACTTTGAGCATTTTGGGGCGTTTAGAGAGCAATATGGTCTTTTTACGAGTTTATCAATTTTAATTCCAAATATTTGCATCAGACTATCTATACGATTCAGGAGATTTTTTTAAAGTTTCCCATTGGTTCATATCATGGGAGTGTATAAGCTCGGCGCCGAGCAACTGTGAAAGGTGGCCCAACCGGTACATATTTTCAAGTAAAAGCCCGTTGCTCCAGTTGTTCGTAGAAGGGATCTTACGATCCAGATTCTCTCGGGTCAGGATGGCATCTCCGGTAAATAGGTAAAAGCGTTCGGATACCAACTTCACCAACACGGATTGGTGCCCCGGAGTATGCCCCGGTGTTTTAAGCACAGATATACCCGACAATACCATCTGATCACCATCTTTTTTTTGGTAATCCAGGGGAAAATCGAAGTGGTTGCGCATATTCTGTAAGGCGAAATAAGGATCCGGATTGAATGCAAAACGGTATTCCTCCCTTTGGACTACAATGGGACAATGTTTGAAAAATCGTAATCCCCCTGTATGGTCCCAGTGAAGGTGTGTAATGATGACCATTTTAATATCCGAAACTTTCAGCCCCACTTCCTTTAACCTATTGGGGATGAGGTCGGCATCGGTAAAGTCCGGTTTAATCAACTTGGCTCGAGGACCCCATGCACCCTCGGGGTCGGTCAATCCATCGGGGTTTAAGCCGGTATCTATCAAAACCGGACCCTCTGGATGTATCAGCAACACAGCGCAGACAGGGACCTTCATCGGTTGGCCAATGTCAACTCCCGTAAAAAATATGGAGCGATCAAGGGTAAGGAATCCACATTGAAGGAAAAATATTTCCGTGACAGCCATTACATTTCCTTTTTTTTTAAAAGGGACCCGACTATTAAGGCATGATGTATAGCCTTTGAGTATCGACTTTAAAAATATCCAGTGTTCTCTTTCTCGCGCTATCAAGGTGCTGACGGGTACGCATCCGTAATTTATCCAAATCTTTCGTTTCTAAAACTTCCAATATTTCTTCATGTTCCTTAGCACTTTTGATACACGATTCGATCTGATAGTAGGACCAAGTCACTAAGATCAATTTATCATAACAATTTTTCAAAGACCTGACGATCATATCATTTTGACAGATTTCAATAATTCTAACATGAAACTGCAGGCCCGCAGCCATGGCTTCTGCGGGATGACCTTTTTCAATAATCGTGTTGACCTTTTCTAATACCTTATGAAGCTCATTAATATCTTCTTTGGTAATATTTGAAATGATAAGGTCTGTTGATGCGGTTTCTAATATATTTCTGAAATGGTAAAAATCATCAACATCCTTCACACTAAATCGTTGTATACAAAAGCCTCTGCCCTGGGATCTGGTTATTAATCCTTCTTTTTCCAGCATGATTAACGCCTCTCTTACGGGAGTTCGGCTTATCCTCAGTTCGCTGGAAAAATTATCTTCTAACAATTGTTGGCCAAAATCGAGTTCATTACGGAGGATCTTTTTTTTGATTTTTTCGTAAGCGATCGAACTGACCGTTTTTTTATTTTCTTTCATTCGATTTAACTTGATCCAATAATATTCAATTCGCCTGTTTATTTTAAAAATATAAAATTATTATACTTTTTGTATACAATCATTCATGTGCATAAAGTTTGTAAATACCGATGTCAAGAGATAAATTCTAACAAATTTATATTTTGGCAAAAAAGAGGATTAGCAACCAGTTCCTATACCTGCAGCGCCGGATGTGTGGGGCCGCCGCAGGTTGCTTCGTCGCGGAGTTTATCTCGAGAATCGGGGCTCCTCGCAATGACTGATGAAAAGACTTTTTACGAATCTAACAATATTGAGTCTATTCATTAAGATGTTAAGGCATTAGAAAGGGTTTTAAATGAAGAAAAAAAGTGATCGTTATCTAAAAATTGTTGAGTGGTCCGATGAAGATGGCTGATATATTGGCCGCGCCCCTGGTTTAATGCTGGGTGGTGTTCATGGAGATGATGAAGCAAGAGTTTATAAAAAACTTTGCCAAGTTGTTGAGGAATGGATTGAGATTTATGAACATGACGGGGGTCAGCTTCCAGCAGCAACGGCTAAAAAAAGATATTCCGGAAAATTTAATTTAAGATTAGGTAGAGATTTACACGAGCAGGTTGCAGTCACCGCCTTAAAAAAAGGGCAAAGCCTTAATAAATTTTGTGTTAACATACTTAAGAGGGAAATTGGGTTTTAAACGCACCCAACCACCCCACACCTTGATTATCGCGTGCCCTCCATCGGAAGTTGACCGAATCTTATAGAAATGATATCAAGGTGTTCTTGCCCTTCCCACCATAAGGAGGTCACCAAAAGGAGACAGCATGCAAAACTCAGAAGGAATGGCCGGGATCAGACCCGAGAGATTTAGTTCCGACAGCAAATTTAAATTCAAATGCCACAAAGACGTCGACTGTTTCACGAAATGCTGCCGGAGCATAAAAATTACCCTGACTCCCTATGATGTGATCCGGCTTAAAAACCGACTCGAACTCTCATCGGAGGAATTTTTAGCCATTTACACCGAGCCCCATCTGCTTGAAAAGACCGATTTGCCAATGATCACGCTAAAAATGATGGATGATGATGTTGAATCGTGTCCCTTTGTAAGAGATGACGGATGCATCGTCTACCCGGACAGACCTACCACTTGCCGGTACTACCCCCTGGGTGTGGCCAGCCTGGTCCACAAAGAGGGTGCGGATGACGAAGGATTCTACTTTTTTGTCAATGAGCTCCATTGTCTCGGGTTTGAAGAAGAAAAAGGGTGGCGCGTCCGTGAATGGCGTAAAGACCAGGGTGTTGACATCCATGATGAAATCAATACGCTCTGGGCCGATCTTGTGTTAAGAAAACGATCTTTTCCATCCAACATTAAATTAATCGAACAGGCCAAAAAAATGTTTTTTATGGTCAGTTACAACATTGATAAATTCAGGGAGTTCGTCTTCGAAAGCAGCTTTTTCGATCGCTACGATATTGATAGAAAGACAATTCAAAAAATAGAGACAAATGAAATCGATCTACTAGAATTCGGTCTGAAATGGCTTCGGAATATTTTGTTTAAAGAGGGGGCTTTTCAACTCAAGCCGGATGCAGCTAAAAAAAGGACGATTCACGACAAATAAAACGGATGCCGAAAACCGTAACCAAAAAATCTCTCGCAAAGGCGCCAAGAACGCCAAGAATTTTTCCTGTTTTTCCTTTGCGCACTTTGCGGCTTTGCGCGAGAAAAACAAAATTCAGAAATATTTTGCCACAAAATGCACAAAAATAATCTCTACGGTACTAATACGCTTCGTAACAAAGCCCTCCCCAGTTTGCCGGGTTATTCAACCGCTCCTCAATATCGACGTTAAAAAAATCGGCAACCGGTTTAAAAATGTCAGTATTATTGGATTGAACGGTCCGGGCCGCATCCAGAACTTTTTGAAAACCGGCCCGGGTCATTTTCCCTAAGGGTTGCCGACAACCGCCTGAAGGCAGGCCCAAAAGTGACATCAGCGCCTTCAGGCCGAGCGGATTTCTTGCCCGGCATTCCACCTCGCCATGTGGTGTCTTTTCCATTGTTTTAACGGTTACGAGATTGAAAAGAGGTTCGATATATGACAGGAGTTTCTTGGCTTCAGACGTTTCACCCCTGTCGAGCAAACGCACCATCTCCGTCACTGCTCCGGGAATGACGTTGGATGCGACAGATATAACACCCGCGGCCTTGATTTGAGGGTTCACCATCATTTGAAATGTCATGCCGTCGTCGCCTGAGAGTACTGTAAAATCGGGGCCACAACATTCCCGGGTGCGTTTCATGTTGTCAAGATTCGCCGTGGCTTCCTTAACCGTGCTGACATTTTTATACTCATTAAATAGAAGTGCAAGGTCTTCAGGAAATAGCTGGCATCCTGTTCGACCCGGGATTACGTATGGGATAATTTCCACTTCAGGATGGGCAGCGGCAACAGGTGAAACATATTCTTTACGAATTTCAAGAGAGCTCGGTCCGTTATAATAGGGATCAACCAATAAAAGTGCATCTGCACCGGCTTTAACCGCATGTTCGCTTCCTTCGAGGGTTTCCGCGGTGTTATTACTCCCGGTTCCTGCGATGGCAATACATTTGTTTTTGGTTTTTTCAGCAATAAAATCAATTACCTTATTGTGTTCATCCCATTTCAGGGTAGGGCTTTCGCCCGTAGTTCCGGCGGCTAATATTCCGGTGATTCCATTTTCGATCTGAAACCCAATGAGTTGATCCAACCCTTCATAATCGACAAGGCCATCTTTAAAAGGTGTTGCAATGGCAGTATAACATCCTGAGATCATATATTCCTCCTTTCAAGAAGAATGGTACCCTAATCGACTCAAAACTCGATTAGTTGTTATTCGTTGTCAGTTGTCAGTTATTGGTTTTGGCAAAATTTATATCAAAGTCGTACCTTTAAAAACTCGTAGATAAATTACGATATTATGTCAATAAAAAAAGCGGCCGATATCGACCTGACAATCACCCATCAGTATAATAGGCGCAACCGATTCTTAAAGCAAATCTGAACCCAACTGATGCTATAACTTCCTAATAACGTTTAAAAGTTACGGCATTTGAATTTATTGGGTCTATTTTGTGTCAAATTTTAGCCCTGGTCGCGTCCCGAGCGAAACGAGGATTCATGTCAAAAAACCATATTTGATAGAGAAAATCGAAGTTGTGTTCAAAATCGAACTTGAAAAGGATGTAGACATGCGACAACGGCCCTGAAGTGGATTATGATTCTGATAGTAGCAATTCCAGGTCGGCTTTATCTTGAGCACGATTCGAAAGTTTTTTTGACCGTATAAGGTTTTGGCGATCAATAAAATTGACGGTTTGTTTACCGTAAGGTCCTTGGATTCGGCTCTCCCAGATATCAGCAAATTCCAGACCTTTTATCGAAGTTATGATATCGATTCTGACCGGTTCGTAGCCAAGTTGAATGATATTTCCCCGGGTCGAGAAATCTTCAACTGCAAGCTTCAGGGACCCAAATCCAAACTCATCCAACGCAATCAATAATTTCTTTGCATTATCGGTTGTCGGTTCGATTAAAATATCCAAATCTTTTGTGTAGCGCGGTCGGGCATGAAGCGCTAATGCAAAGGCGCCGACAATACAATATCGCACATTATGCTTGTTTAATAACTCTAAAAACTCTTCGTAATCTTTTTCCGTCTTCACGAAATTTCAGACCGTGGGATTTAAAATATTCTTCACGCAAGATTTGAACGCTTTCAACTCTTTCCGTACTTGAAAGACTCAAGTAATACGCATTATCAAAATACTGGGCATCTTCAAATGACCTGGCTCTGTTAACCCAAATTTTTTTCATGCCCAACAATATCATTCGGAGATCGGAAAAGCAATATATCCCTTTGCACTGCGCGAAAATAAAACAGCAGGGTCAGGTCGAAAGCGCCGAATTTTTCAGTATTGCAGATGTATGCTTCAATATTTAAGAATCCAAAGATTTATGCAGTATCTTTGAGTGCTGGGAAAGAAAAGAATTAAGACAAGCGTCGTCCATGTGTCTTTTTTTATTGACAAAGCATTCGGTTTTGCTTAATAATGCACCAAACGCACCAAACGCACTAATAGCATACCTACAGCTATTATTTAAGAATGAATAACAAGCTATACACTATCGGCAAGGCCGCTAAGTATTGCTCCCTGGGCAAGGAAACTCTTCGGCGACATATCAAGTCCGGCGACCTCACTGCATCGCGCACACCCGGCGGGCATTACAGGGTTCTAAAAAAAGATCTGGAGGCCTTTGTTCTTGAAAAGGGGATGTATCCCCTGACCGACAATCGTTCCCAAAGCAGAAAGATTCTTATCGTAGATGATGATCCCCGGATTCAGGCTATGCTTACCAAGATACTCTCGGATCAAAAGTACGAAACAGAAACGGCATCAAGCGGTTTTGAAGCCGGGGCCAAGGTTGTCAAGTTTAAGCCGGGCCTTATTATTTTGGACCTGATCATGCCGGAGATGGACGGATTTGAGGTATGCAGACAAATAAAGGAAAACCCGGATACCTTCCACATAAAAATATTGGCCATCACAGGATATGACACCGAAGAGAACAGGGAGAAGATCATGGAGGCAGGGGCAGACGACTACATGGCAAAACCTATGATGATAGATTCCCTCCTGCGGCACGTAGAAAATCTTATGAATAAAGATCAGTTTGTAAGCAATAAACACTAATAAGGAGGGAAAAATAATGACAAAACCCGAAATTATATCTGTATCACAAATTATGACCCAACGGTAAAAAGAGATTTTAGATACCTGGTTGGAAAATGTAGCGTTTTAAAGGAAAGTGGACAAGATTTGGGGATGAAGTAGGAGACGGTTCTGGTTGTAAATGACGAAGAGATGCTCGTTGATGTCGGTAAAGAGCTGTTGGTCGCTTTGGGATGTACGGTATTGCTGGCAAAGAGCGGCAGAGAAGGGATCGAAACTTACAAAAAAAACAAAGACAAAATTGATATGGTTTTATTGGATATGATCATGCCTGAAATGGGCGGCAGTGAAACTTATGACAGGCTAAAAGAGATCAATTCCGATATTAAAGTCCTTCTTTCAAGCGGATACAGTATAAATGGGCCTGCAAAGGAAATATTACCCCGGGGTTGCAATGGCTTTATCCAGAAACCGTTCAGCATGAAAGATCTGTCACAAAAACTAAGGGAGATTCTGGATAAAAGATAGGGCTGTCGTTGCTGAACGCATGCAGCTATCAAACGATACTATTTCTCATTTTCAGATCGCGAGGAATATGATTAGCAGGTGTGCGGATTTCCGGATGTGGCGCACTTGTGACGGTTTGGGCAAGCATGTTGCACTTGTGGCCGCTCAAAATTATTTTGGAATTACGTTAATGAGATCTTGCCGAAATGAATAATGACCTGAAGTCCGTTATCGGTTATCTAAAAGGAAAAAGAGGGTCTGATTTTTCCGGATATCGTACTTCCATGATTGAGCGCCGGGTTAACCAGCGGCTTTCTGCCACATCATGCAAAACTTATCCTGAATACCTCCTCCATTTAAAAAAACAGCCCGAGGAACTCGATTATCTGGTCGATGTATTGACCATCAATGTGAGTCGATTTTTTAGAGACACACTGGCCTTTGAATATATCGCAGACCGGATCCTCCCGGAGATTGTTTATGAAAAGAAGAAAACCGATGATCATTCTCTTCGGATCTGGTCAACCGGTTGCTCGATGGGTGAAGAACCCTACTCCATCGCTATCCTGATCAATGAATTGTTTGAAAAGGAAGAAAGTGACCTGAGCATCAATATTTTTGCAACGGATATCGATAGAAAGATTTTGAAAAAAGCAGAAACGAGGGACAGTGTGGCGTTCTGTTAAAAACCATGGTATGAGTAGAAAAGCCGTCGTCGGCCCAGATCAACTTAAATCTGCAGTTATTGGCATGTTAAGTCGATTACAAAAAATTCCAAAATCATGCTCGCTTTTCCCAAGCGCCCTGACTGCAGGTACGTTTTGCGTTAATGGTTACATAATTACGACCTCATTGGTAATAATTTTTGGTAATGTTGAATTATGAACAGCAACAGAACCCAATTCTCTTTGCTAGTGGTTGACGATGACCCCGTCGTCCTATCTCTTCTCAAAGAGGTCTTTTCTGAGGATGATTATCATCTCCATACTTCATCCAGCGGTATGGATGCGCTCGACTTAATGCAAAAGACAAAAATAGACGTTGCCCTCATTGATTGGAAAATGCCCGGAATGGACGGGATTACACTCCTGAAAGAAATCAAAAACAACTATCCCTCGGTCAGGGTCATTATGATAACAGGTGAAGGCGGCATCAATGAGGCGGTCGAGGCAATGAAGCAGGGAGCTGATGATTTTCTGGAGAAGCCTTTTTCGATAACAAGTTTGAAAGCCAGGGTACGACAACTTTATCATATATGGGAATTAAAAGAAGAAAATCAAAAACTCAGGAACAAAATAGAGTTTAAGTTCGGATTTAATCGTCTGGTGGGAAATTCTACCCCCATCCTCAACCTAAAACAGTTGATTGTCCAAATAGGCCCGACCGATGAGTCTGTTCTGATACAAGCTGAAACCGGAACCGGCAAGGAACTGGTGGCAAATGCGATTCATCATCACAGCCGCCGTTCAGAAAACAACTTTGTACCGGTAGATTGTGCCGCTATCAGTGAAACAGTCATCGAAAGCGAGCTTTTTGGCCATGTCAAAGGTGCCTTTACCGGCGCCCATCTCACAACCTTAGGCCTGATTCGTTCAGCGGAAAAGGGTACGCTGTTTTTGGATGAAGTGGGCGAACTCTCTATTGGTGTACAGACAAAACGGCTGAGAGTGATACAGGAGAGAGAAGTTCGTCCGGTAGGCAGCACCAAAAATCACCCGGTGGACATCCGGATTGTGGCTGCGACCAAGCGGGATTTGACCGAGGAAGCCTCCATGGGGAACTTCCGGGAAGATCTTTTTTACCGGTTGGACGTGGTTAATATGAAAATTCCTCCATTGAGGGATCGGAAGGAAGATATCCCACTACTGGCGGCCCATTTTATTGAATACCTGAGCAACGACTTTACTCGTGTAAAAGAGGTTTCCCAAGAGGCTCTCATGTGTATGGAAAGGTATTCCTGGCCGGGTAATGTTCGGGAACTGGAGAATGTCATCAGACGTGCTATGGCTCTGGTAAAGACAGATATTATTCTTCCCGAACATCTTCCGTCAAGCATTTATACTCCTCCGGGCGATACCCCCCAAAACTTCGATCTTCCTTCAAGTGACAACCTCGCTGCGTACGAGCTCGCAGCCATCCAAAATGCGCTGACCAAAAGCGGTAACAAACGTAAAAAAGCGGCAGAGATTCTCGAGATTGGGGAAGCCACGCTCTATAGAAAGTTAAAAAAGTACGGCATTAAAAGCTGACCCCTCCTTCCGTTTCCTCTCCAAAAAACAAGTCTCCAACAATCAAAATGATAGTCTCTCCCCTTATCATTCGATCAATGTGATAGTTTTAACACACCTGCTCAAAACAAATAATTTTTTATAACAGTAGCCATATCAAGATGTTACACATAATTTTCCCTTTTTGGCACGCCGATTGCAATATGTTGAGGGCAAAGAACATGGAAATGAAAAAGTGGAAAATATAAATGTCAACATTTCAACAAAGCTAAGGGAGGACAAATAATGTTTGCATACGCTATGCCTAAAAAACTTATCAGTTGGAAATATTTGAAGATTCATCACAGCCCGCACTCTTGGGTAGAAATTAACATCGGCCAACCTTCCAACTGCTTTGTCCTTCGATTCATAACCAGAAATTCATGGTTCAGTTCCATGAGAATAAGACTGGCGGAGGGTTTATCGCCAAGAGGGTTATAGGAATCAAATTTAACCAAAAAAAGAGGTGATACCAGGGAAAGTGTGCAACCAAAATCGAAAAAAGAAACTTTGAAATAGCTTTTAACCCTAACGATAGTTTCTGAGATGGTCAAGTAAAATGGCAGATATAAAAAATTCTAAAAGATCTGACAAAAGAAGTGTTTTAGTTATAGCAAAGAGAAATGAGAAGACGAAAAAACTGGCCCATCTCCTGGTCGATTTCTTTAATGAGATTCGATTCATTTCAGTTTTGGAAGAAATCGATATGGTGATTTCCAGTAAATCCTTTACAGCCATAGTTGTTACCGATTCTCTGGGGGTTGAGTTGAACAAAGACATTTTACTTAATTTGAAGAAACGGTTTCCCGGGACCAAGATATTGTGTTTGGCTGATAAAATCAGTCAAAAAAAAGAGGCTGCCGTACGGAGTGCGGGACCGGTATTCTTGGGTTCACACGATCATTTTTTTGAATTTTCGGAAGATATCCTCTCTGCAGCAGTTGCATCGAAGAAGCGAACGAGATCCTAACACCATAGATGAGTTTAAGAAAGTACCTGATTTGTGACTTTATCAAAGCGCTAAAAAAAAATAATATTAATTTCCACAAACTAGTTGATATGACCAATATTGAATGATGAAAAAACTATAGGAAAGCAACATGAATAAGGCAATGAGAATGCTTACAAAGCCTGCTCTTTTTGATACCTCAATATTGTCTCCTGCTATAAATTTTATCTTTTATATGAACACCACAACATCTATGGTCGGGAAAATAACGGGCAATTTTCCGATTGTTTCACCATAAAATCAGGTGAACCCGGAGGAGCATAGAAATGGAAAAACTCAAGCAATATATCAGTGATAATTTTGAACAGATTTTGGTTTTTGTCGTATTAGTTTCGGTTTTGCTCATCCACTATTTTATAGATCAGAAATTCGCCTTTTTAAATTTCTACTATCTCCCAGCACTGCTGGCCGGCTTTTTTCTGGGACGCAGATCCGCCGTGTTGCTCAGTCTGCTGTGTGTGCTTCTGGTGACCCTGTTTTTCCTGGCAGTGCCAAATTTTTGGAAAACTTCTGAAACAGAGTCCATTGAAATCGCACTTCATCTCATACTGTGGGGTTGTTTTCTTATTATGGTCAGTTACGTCGTCGGCACCTTGTTTAAGGAAAAGGAGAAGCGGATTCAGGATCTTAAAAATGCCTATATGGGTGTTCTTGAGATTCTGTCCAAATACATGGATTCTGCTGATCGGTATACAAAAGGACATTGTATCCGAGTTGCTGAGTTGGCAACAGAAATTGCGATTGCCATGCAATTGCCGAGAAAAGAGATCGAAAACATCAAGGCAGCAGCCCTTTTGCATGATATCGGAAAAGTAGATGTTAGTATGGATTTGATTAAAAAGGCATCCTCCTTAAGTGACGAAGAAAAGAAATTGGTTGATGCCCATGTGGAAAAAGGTGCCAACATATTATCGAGCATGGGAAATGTCCTCAAAGAAGCGGTTCCTATTGTGCTTTCACATCACAGAACGTATCAGGATCTTTATGGGAGTGGGGAAAAATCAATCTCCGAAAATGCCAAGCTGGGGGCAGGCATCGTTTCCGTTGCAGATACTTATGATGCGATAATAACCGACAGACCTTACCGGGCAGGAAAACTCCCGCTTCAGGCCTTAAGCGAGATTGAAAAAAGGCGCTGGGGGACAATTTCATCCGGACGTCGTAAAGGCATTTGCGCGGGTGCTGCCGTTAATCGTCAACGAGCACTGAAAGGAAATTAACTGTATAGGTTTACCAGAGGATTTAAGAGATTACCTCCAGAAGTACCGAACACGTTTCATCGATGAGTTGGTGGACTTGTTGAAAATACCGATGAATATAAATTCAGTAGAATGCACATTGCAACATTACAATGTTGCGGTTTCCTTGATGCGCCGCCCTTGTATCGGTTTGGGCAGAGATGTGCACTTTTTGGCGGGTCATAATATTGAAGAATACTTTTTGTATGTGGGATACTATTATCATTCTATAATAAAAGTCGCAAACACATATTTAGAAATTGTAAAAGGAGTAAACGATGAAGGCTAAATCGTTAATACTTTTCTATGGGATTCTATTAATGGTCATACTGTTCTTATTTCCAAGCCATGGAGTAAAAGCCTCTGACGAAAACCCTGAAACTGTCATATTGCAACTACGGTGGTTTCACCAGTTCCAGTTTGCAGGGTATTATGCTGCGGTTGAACAGGGGTATTACCGGGATGTTGGATTGGATGTCATAATCAAGGAGACGAAGGCAGGTATGGACACCACCAGGAGGTGATCGAAGGAAGGGCACAATCTGGTATTAGCGGCTCTAGTATCCTTCTCCAAAGGAACAAAGGACTTCCCGTTGTAGCCCTTGCCGCTATTTTTCAACACTCACCATTGATCCTGCTGTCAAAGAGCGAATCAGGTATTCTATCGCCTCAGGATTTGGTTGGCCGCCGTGTGTGATGGTCCGCTCAGTTGACGAAGCTCAAACGCCTGCAATGATACTCAACGAAGGCATTTCGTTGGATAAAATCGAGTTTATTGAACACTCTTATAATTACACTGAATTGATTGAAGGCAAAGTTGATGCTGCGACAGCTTTCATCACTACCCAACCCTTTCTTCTAAAGGAACGTGGGATTTCGTACAGTTTGCTTCGCCCGCAAAGTTACGGAATTGACTTTTATGGAGATAGTCTGTTTACGATTGAGGAAGAGATCAGAGAGCACCCGAAAAGAGTCCGAGCGTTTCGAGAAGCAAGCTTGAAGGGTTGGGCTTATGCCATGGAACATAAGGAAGAGCTGATCAAGTTGATCAAAACTAAATATAAGTCGAACGTATCATTGGCGCGACTGCGATACGAAGCCAAATCAATGGAAGAGGTTATTGCACCGAGACTGGTTGAGATTGGTCATATGAACCCTGGACGCTGGCGACACATCGCTGATACCTATGTTCGTATCGGGCTGCTTGATCCGGATTATTCACTTAAAGGGTTTATTGACGATCCGAATCCTGCCCGTGACTATAAAAGGATCTACTGGGCCATTGACATTTTAATTGTTGTAAGCATCGTTATCAGTTTAGTAACTTTTATTCTTTTCATTCTCAACAAAAGACTTAAAAAAGAAATTGTTGAGCGCAAGCAAGCTGAGAACAAATACCGAATTATTCTTGCAAGCATAGAAGATAGCTATTTTGAAGTTAACCAGAGAGGGACTATTACCTTTTTCAATGAAGCATTTTCCAAAATCACTGGATACCCCCCTGATGAATTAATGGGAATGGAAAACGATAAATATTTAAGCCAAAAAAGCAGGAAAAAAGTATTTAAAGAATTTAATGAGATATGGAAGACTGGAATACCCACCAAATTATTTGAGTATGAGCTTATCAGGAAAAATGGGGAAACGAGAACTGTACAGACTTCAGCTTCTCTGGTGACAGATGAAAATGGTCAAAAAGTTGGTTTCAGAGGTATTATTAGGGATGTATCCGAACGTAAACGGATGATGAAAGTATTGCGGGAGAGTGAAGAAAAGCGCGCTAGATCAAAGAAAATGGAATCCCTCGGACTTTTGGCAGGTGGTGTCGCCCACGACCTGAATAACGTCCTATCAGGGATTGTAAGCTATCCGGAATTAATTTTAATGGATTTACCTGAAGACAGCAAACTCAGGAAGTCCATAGAGACAATTCAGGAGTCCGGACACAGGGCGGCTGCAATTGTCCAGGATCTGTTGACCGTGGCAAGAGGAGTGGCTACCACAAAAGAACCTCTGAACTTAAATGATCTGGTCGGTGACTATTTGAATTCCCCTGAGTTTAAACAACTTGAACAGTTTCATCCTACGGTTACGGTCAAGACCAAACTTGATGCCGACTTGCTTAACATAGGCGGTTCTAATGTTCATATCAGAAAGGTGGTGATGAACCTACTTTCAAACTCTTCGGAATCTATTGAAGGAAGCGGCAATGTTACCATATCGACCATGAACCGTTATGTAGACAGGCCTCTAAGGGGATATGATGATGTAAACATTGGTGAATACGCTGTTCTGGCTGTATCAGACGATGGTCCAGGAATACCATTAGATGACCTTGAGAGGATATTTGAACCGTTCTATACAAAGAAGGTAATGGGTAGAAGCGGTACCGGTTTAGGTCTGGGTGTGGTATGGAATGTCGTACAAGACCATAAAGGATACATAGATGTGACAACTGACGAGAAAGGCACAACATTTGAGTTGTACTTTCCGATAACGAGAGATGAAATATCGGATAAAGCTTTGTCCATACCCATCAAAGATTACAAAGGAAACGGAGAGACAATTCTGGTTGTTGATGATGTGAAGAGCCAACGAGAGATAACCTGCAAAATGTTGAATACCCTTGGCTATATAACGAAAGCCGTTTCCAGTGGTGAGGAAGCTGTTGAATATTTTAAAGAAAATACTGCAGATTTATTATTGCTTGATATGATTATGGACCCAGGCATAAATGGTCGTGAGACATACGAGAGGGTAATAAAGATTCACCCTAACCAAAAGGCTATCATAGTCAGTGGGTTTGCTGAAACAGATGAAGTGAAGAAAACCCAAGAATTAGGTGCAGGCCTTTATATAAAGAAGCCGTTTAAGTTAGAAAAAATAGGACTTGCTGTTAAAAAAGAATTAGCAAAATGACCGGTTTCACATGGGCAGGAAGGTAACAGAATCACATTATACCAAAGCGAGCACTTCATGCATTCCATCTTTTTCGGGATTAAAGTGCAAGGGCTTTTTTGTTTTTATGGTATCCGGAGGATTTTCTAATGGAACATAAACCAACCTATGAAGAATTGGGAAAAAGAGTGAAGGAGTTAGAAGAGGAAATGGCTAAGCGCAAGCAGGCTGAAAAAGCCCTGCTTGAGAGCGAAGAGCGGTATTGAACCATTCTTGAAAGTATTGATGAAGGGTATTACGAAGTTGATTTTAAGGGTAACTTTACCTTTGTGAATGATTCAATGTGCAGAATCCGTGGATCTTCGAGGGATGAACTAATAGGAGTAAATAACCGGAAGTACATGGATCCAAAGACTGCAAAAAGAGTATATCGAAACTTCAACAAGGTATATAGAACGGGGAAACCTGTCAAAGGAATTGAATGGGAAAGCATAAGAAAAGACGGCACCAAAAGATATGTTGAGTCATCAGCGTCCCTTATGAAGGACTCCAATGGCAAACCGGTTGGATTTCGAGGAATAGTTGCGGATATCACCGAGAGGAAGATAGCAGAAGAGGCATTACGAAAAAGCGAAGAAAAATATCGTGACCTTTTTGAGAACGGATCTGATCTTTTGTGCTTTCACGATTTAGAAGGAAATCTGATTGATACCAATTTGGCTTTTAAGAAGGAGTATGGTTGGGTTGACGAAGAGCTTG
>DRHF01000114.1 GCA_011049715.1 Desulfobacterales bacterium | reverse complement strand
CTTTTTGATGTTTCTACAAAAAGCCACACTGGTGGCCAGGGTAAGATCAGAGGTTTTCTCCGCACAAATGACCTCCAACAGCTGCATCCGGTCGGCCGGGTTAAAAAAGTGCATCCCGATCATGCGGCCGGGGTCGGTAAGGCCTTTGGCCATATCGGTGATCGGCAAAGCCGAGGTATTGGTCGCAAAGATGGCAGCAGGTCGGCAGATGACCTCGAGTTGCTTCCAGATGTCCATTTTGATCTTCATCTCTTCGAGCACGGCTTCAATAACCAGGTCCACGTCTTTCAGATCTTTAAGAGCGGTAGTGGTGGTCAGCTTGTTTTTTATCAAATCGTCCAGATCCGCCGGGGTCATCTTTTTTTTTTAATCGAGTAGGCAAAGGTCTCGCGAACCGAAGCCACCCCTTTTTCAACGGCCGCGTCGTTGATGTCCCACAGCATAACCTCAAAACCTTCCTTGAGCAGCGGGTTAACAATACCCGACCCCATCACCCCCCCGCCCAGAACAGCGACCTTATTGATCTTGAGTGGTGTTATGCCTTTGGTACGGGGCAGTCTCCCGGCGGATCGACTATTGAGAAATATGCCGATAAGGTTTTTGGCAATGTCGGAAATGGCACAGTGGCTGAAAAGCTCGGCCTCTCTTTCGATGTCTGCCTCAATGTCATAGCTGAGACCTTTTTCCATGGCCTCGATGGCCATAAACGGCGCAATGTATCCTTTTGCTTTTTTTTCTGCCAGCCCCTTTGCAAAACCAAGGATCGCCTTTTTTTCAGCTGCGCTGGGAAGCCGGTCATGCATGTTGCGGGTCATTCGGTCTTTTATCTTCAGTTCGCCCGACACAAAACGTCCGGCCGCCTTCAAGGCGGTTTCCAGCAGTTTTTCCTGATCGACCACTTCGTCGACGAGCCCCCTTTGGTGGGCTTTTTCAGACCGGATCGGACCCCCCATGGCAATCATTTCCAGTGCATTGGGAAGACCGATGAGCCTGGGGAGCCTTTGGGTACCGCCTGCCCCGGGAAAAAGCCCGATCAGAACCTCGGGTTGTCCCAGGTTGACTCCTTTTGCAGCTACACGGTAGTGACAGACCATGGCCATCTCCAGACCACCGCCCAGGCAGTTCCCATTGATGGCCGCCACTACCGGTTTGGGGCCAACCTCAATGCTGTTAAAGAATCGGGTTCCTTCCAGGACTTTTTGGTAAATTTCATCCCGATCCTTCATCGCCTGGAGCTGTGTGATATCAGCGCCTGCAACAAAATTTTTCCCTGTACCGGTTAAAACCAGAGCCTTAACCTCCTCATCCTCGAAAGCCCCATTTATCGCCTCTCTAAAATCCTCGGCAAATTGCGGGGACATCTGATTTACCGGTGGATTGTCAAAGGCAAGTACAGCCACTCCATCCTTCAGTTCCACCTTTATGGTTTTGTAATCCGTCTTCATCATTCTACACTCCTTTTCTCATTTTAAGGTTGGAGGATATTTCAAACCCCGGATTTTTTACTTTTTGCTTCCTTCGCGGTACGGAGGGTTTTTCGTAGGATTTTTCCCACAGCCGATTGAAAGCGCATCCTGGATTTTTGGGTGCTGGTAAAGCACTTCATCGATCTCTCTTCGGATATACATTGTATCCGGCTGCAATAATCATATCTTTTTTGCGGTCAACAATAAAGAAATAATCGTCCCTGTCCTTAATGTATAGCGTATACAACGCTATACGGCAATCTTATTAATTATATTACAAAAAATTGCCAAAAAAATGACTGTAAAAATTGGTGTTGACATCTTTTGGATGTTTAAATTATGTATATGACTTCGTGGTGGTTCAACCAAACTCTTATATTAAAACACTTTAACTAAACTCAAGGGAGGGAAAAATGAAATCAAGAAAATTTTTTACCTATTTGCTCAGCTTTGTTTTGGTAAGTTTGCTCTCTTTTTCGGTTCAAGCCGCCGAGCCGATCAGGATCGGATTCATTGAACCGTTATCCGGCCCGATTGCATCGGTAGGACTCGAAGGCCTGGACGCTATCAGATTAGCTGCCGATCGGGTTAACGCCCGGGGAGGGGTTCTCGGCGGACGGATGATAGAAATCGTGCCCCTTGACAATGCGATGAAAGCTGAAAAAACAACCCAGCAGGTGAAAAAAGCCATCGACATGGGTCTTCGTTTTATCTCGCAGGGTATCGGGTCAAATCATGCCCTCAATATCATCAAAACGCTGAACAAACACAACAAACGGAACCCGGATAAGGCGATCGTTTATTTCAATCATTCCGCCGTAACGCCGGCATTTACCAATGAGATGTGCTCGTTTTGGCATTTCCGCTTCGATGCCGATGCGAACATGAAAATAAGCGCGCTGGTGACACAGATTGGGAAAAACCCCAAGATAAAAAAATTGTACACGTTGAATCAAAACTATGCCTATGGAAAAGCGGTCCAAGCAGCCGTGAACCGGTATCTGAAAGAGCTTGCACCGAATGTCGAACTGGTCGGTGATGACCTGATGATTCCTTTTGGAAAGGTCCAGGATTTCACACCTTACGTGGCCAAGGTTGCTGCTTCCAAAGCCGATGCCGTGCTGACCGGAAACTGGGGACCGGATTTTATTCGGTTTGCCAAAGCGGTTGCTGCGGCAGGACTCGATGTGGATTTTTATTCCATTTACGCCGGTATTCCGACATCGGTTAAAGGTTACGGTGAAGAGACCGGCATTAAACTCAGAATTAAACAGATTACCGAAAGCCATATCAACGATGAAGATCGGGCCGAAGTGAAGGCCATCAACGCAGCGTCCCTCAAAAAACACAAACGCACCTGGTATTCCGATCGTTATCGCATTATGATAGAAATGTTCGCCGCTGCGTTGGATAAAGCCGGTACCGATGATCCTGTGGCCGTTGCCTATGCGCTGGAAGGGATGACAATCCCGGGTCCACACGGAGACACAATCGTGATGCGGGCCGAAAATCATCAGATTGCCATGCCGATGGTCGTCAGCTCGATAGATCCGAACGCGCCGATCAAATTTGTCTATGGTGGCGAAACATTCGGTATCGGCTGGAAAACGGACGGTTGGGTTTCAACAGCAGAAAACACCCTGCCGACGACCTGCAAGATGAAGCGACCACCGAAACCTTAACAGCATCAACGATAATAGTATTACGATCATGGCCCATGATCGATCCCGGTGATGGGCCATTTTTCATGTTCAAGATCGAAAAATTTCCATGTTTTAAAATTAATAGAATTTCTTAAATATTCAATATTCAATCGAAAATATTCAATCATTGAAAGAAGGTACCGACCAAGGTAAAGGGTTGCAATGAATGCATTAATCTTTTCCATATTTAACGGTGCGCTCTATGGGCTGCTCCTTTTTATGCTGTCGAGCGGGCTTACTCTGATTTTCAGCATGATGGGGGTGCTCAATCTCGCCCATGCCAGTTTTTTCATGCTGGGCGCGTACTTCGCTTATACGATCAGTACCGTAGTCGGCTTTTGGCCGGCGCTTATATTTGCGCCGCTTATCGTGGGGGTTTTGGGCGCGTTGGTAGAGCGCTACGGACTCCGGCCGGTTCATAAATTTGGTCATGTGGCGGAGTTACTCTTTACTTTCGGTCTTTTTTTCGTGATTAACGAACTTGTTCAGATGGTGTGGGGAAGAGTCGACTTAGACTATGCCATTCCAAAGAGCTTGGACTTTATCCTCTTTACCTGGCTCGGGCTGGGGTATTCCGCTTACCGGGTTTTAATGGTTCTGATATCCCTCGGCATCATGGTTGCCCTCTACTGGCTGATCGCCCGAACCCGGGTAGGCTACATCATTCAGGCGGCCTTGTCACATCCCAATATGGTAGGTGCGCTGGGGCATAACGTTCCCCTGGTGTTTATGATGGTCTTTGGTTTTGGCTGCGCCCTGGCCGCGGTGGCCGGTGTGCTCGGGGGCAATGTACTGGGAACCGAACCGGGGATGGCGGCGCATCTTGGCCCCATCATCTTTGTCGTTATTGTAATAGGCGGTCTGGGGTCCCTGGGCGGGGCGGTGATTGCCTCGCTGGCCATCGGCATCCTGACCAATATGGCGATTTCCTACGATATTTCGTTTAAAACTTTTTTCTTCGCGCTGGGCATCAGCCCTGAAGCCATGGGTGTGGGTAAAGACTTGATTAGCATGACCAGCGGGTCGATTGCCCCTATCCTGCCCTACCTTTTGATGGTACTGATACTGATTTTCCGGCCGCGAGGATTATTTGGGACCCGTGACGTATGATACGGTTACTTAAAAAAAATAGTGTTTGGTTGCTGGCGGGAGTCGCCATTCTGGTCTTGCCCCTTGTTTTTTCCTCCGGTTTTAGTATCTCGTTGATGGGGCTGATGGGGATTATGATCATTTTTGCTCTGGCTTACAACATGCTGCTCGGCCAGGGCGGCATGTTGTCCTTCGGGCACGCGGTTTACTATGGACTGGGGGGCTATTTCACCATCCACTTTCTACAGCAAATGGAAAGTGGTTCAATCGGTTATTTTCCGATCAGCCTGCTACCCCTGTTTGGAGGACTGGTTGGACTCTTTTTCGGCGTGTTGATCGGATTTGTCTCCACCCGACGGGCCGGCACCATATTCGCCTTGATATCTCTCGGTTTTGTGGAAATGATGACGGCCCTGACCTTCGTCATGATTACCTTCTTCAACGGAGAGGAGGGGATTCAGGGGAACCGTTTTATCGGCCCTGAGCCTTTTGGTATTACGTTTGGGCCGGACATCCAGGTCTATTATCTCATCGGCGCCTGGTGTCTCATTGCCATGATCGCCATGTATGCGATCACCAAAACCCCCTTTGGCCGAATGTCCAATGCGGTTCGGGACAACCCGGAACGGGCCCAGTTTATCGGTTACAACACCCAGCGTGTCCGCTGGCTCGCCTTCTCGTTATCCTCTTTTTTTGCCGGTCTGGCCGGTGCCTTATTCGCCCTCCACTTCGAACACGTCGGCTTTGAGGCTGCCGGCTTGGCGCTCTCAGGAGATATATTGTTCATGACCTTTTTTGGCGGCATGGGCCATTTTTTGGGACCGATTGTCGGCGCTATCCTTTTTACATTCCTAAATGGTGTATTAAGCGATTTTAGTTTGGCCTGGCACCTCTATTTGGGTGTCATTTTTGTCTTAACGGTTATGTTAGCACCCACAGGGATTGCGGGTCTGATTCTACGCCACGAACCGGTTTGGAAAACCGACTATCGTTTACTTGGTAAAATGGCGCTTCCTTATTTGAACGCTCTGGTCGCTTTATTAATAACCGCCGGCGGGATTATTGCTCTCACTGAAATGCTTTATTTTGCCTCTGATGATTACAGTCTCGGGACGATCACCCGTATTTACGGAATCAAGGTGGAATTAGCGGGTTTTCTATCCTGGCTGTCTTTCGGTATCATTGCTTTAATCGGAACAGGTCTTTGCAAAGTTACCTTTCCGATTGTCACTCGAAATTGGAACGATGTCATGGACACGGTAAAAGAGAGAATGTTGCGATGACGGATGCACTTGAATTAATCGGCGTGTATAAAAATTTTGGAGCGACCGAGATTATCCGAGGCGTCGATCTCCAAATCAAAAAAGGTGAACTTCACGCCATCATCGGTCCGAACGGAGCGGGGAAGTCGACGCTTTATAACCTGATCAGCGGCATGTATCGCGTCACCGATGGGTCTATTCTTATGAATGGAGATGACATCACGAACAAAGAACCTTACGATATCAATCGGATGGGTCTTAGCCGCAGCTTTCAGGTTACCAACATTTTTCCTAAAATGAGTGTGTTTGAAAACGTACGCAACGGATTGTTATACCACAGCGGGTGTAAGTATGCGTTCTGGCGTTTGGTCGACAGAAGAAAAGATGTCACCGAGCGTACCAATGAAGTGTTGAAGAGTATCGGCCTGTATCCAAAGCGCGATGTCCCGGTAATGCTGCTTCCCTATGCAGATCAGCGAGCCCTTGAGATCGGCATCACCATAGCAGGCGGCGCCGAGGTGATCCTTCTGGATGAACCCACTTCCGGTATGAGCCACAGCGAAACGGAACAGGCTGTGGAACTGATCCGATCGATATCCAAAGACAAAACCGTGGTGGTGGTCGAACACGATATGGGGGTGGTCTTTGATTTGGCACAACGGATTTCGGTGTTGGTTTACGGAAAGATTATCGCAACCGATGCGCCGGATGCGATTCGCAACAACAAAGAGGTTCAGGAAGCCTATCTGGGGAAGGAGGTCGCCTAGATGCTGGAAGTAAACGATCTCCATGCCTATTACGGCAAAAGTCATATCATTCAGGGAATTTCTTTCTCTGTCGCAGAAGGGGAAATTGTCAGCCTGCTCGGTCGAAACGGAGTGGGACGTTCCACCACCATCAAAGCCATTATGGGTGAGGTTGAGCACACCGGCTCGATTAAGTTTAAGGAGGAGGAAATCAGCGGGCTTCCTCCCCACGAAATTGCCCACAGGGGATTGGGATACGTTCCTGAGAATCGCGATATTTTTCCTACCATGACCACCCTTCAGAATTTGCTTCTGGGAGAGAAAAAAAAAGGGCGGACCGGCCGGTGGTCCCTGGAAGACATGTATACCATGTTTCCCAATCTGGGAGAAAGAAGCCACGTACTCGGTGGGATGATATCTGGTGGTGAGCAGCAAATGCTGACCATTTGTCGGACGCTCATGGGGGACCCGGATTTGATTATGATCGATGAGCCGACCGAAGGCTTGGCCCCCAAACTCGTGGAACAGGTTGCGAACCTGCTAAAGGAGATCGCAAACCGCGGCCTTTCCATTTTGCTGATCGAACAAAAACTTGCCATCGCCATGGAAATCTCTAAACGCGTGATTGTTATGGGGCATGGCCAACTGGTCTTTGAAGGCACCCCTGACGAGCTGCGGGCAGACAATAAAATTCGTCAAGAATGGTTGGAAGTATAAAGAGAGGAGGCTTCATGCTTGGCTTAATGCAGGATCGTCCGTTATTGATTTCATCTTTGGTTGAATTTGCAGCGCTGAATCATGGTGATGGTGAAATTGTTTCTCGAACCGTAGAGGGGCCGATTCACCGGTATACGTATAAGGATTGCGCCGTGCGATCACGGCAACTGGCAAAAGCCCTTGAAAAGCTCGGCGTAGAAAAAAGCGATCGACTCGGCACGCTGGCCTGGAACGGATACCGTCATATGGAAGTCTATTATAGCGTTTCCGGCATGGGCGCCATTTGCCATACGATAAATCCGAGGTTGTTCCCCGAGCAGATTATCTATATCATCAACCATGCGGAAGACAGATATATATTCATCGATCTGACGTTTCTACCGCTTATCGAAAAGCTTATCGATCACCTCCCACAGGTCGAGGGCTTCATCATCATGACCGATGAGGCCAATATGCCGGAAACCAAATTGTCCAACGTTTACTGTTATGAGAATTTGATGGCAACGGCTGATGATGATTATCAATGGCCGGCATTCGACGAACGGACCGCATCGTCCCTTTGCTATACATCCGGCACGACCGGAAACCCGAAGGGCGTTTTATTCAGCAATCGATCGACCATCCTGCACAGTTATGTCGTTTGCACCATGGACGGATTGGGATTATCCACTATGGAAACGATCCTACCGGTTGTTCCGATGTTTCATGTCAACGCCTGGGGTATTCCCTATGCGGCTGCGATGAGCGGTGCCAAAATCGTACTGCCGGGTGCCAGAATGGATGGTGAAGCGCTCTATGAACTGATGGAAAACGAAGGGGTAACCCTCTCAGCAGGGGTGCCTACCATTTGGATGATGTTGCTGGGGTATATGAAAGAAAACAATAAAAAGTTTTCCACGATGAAACGAACCGTCATCGGCGGTTCGGCCGTGCCAAAGGCGATGATTGAAACATTTCATAGAGAGTACAACGTTAACGTGGTTCATGCCTGGGGAATGACGGAAATGAGCCCCATAGGAACCGTTTGCAACCTGAAGAAAAAACACGAATCGTTTTCATTGGACCAAAAAATGGAGTTATCGCTAAAACAGGGCAGGTCTGTATTCGGGGTCGACATGAAAATCGTCGATGGTGCGGGAAAGGAACTGCCGTGGGACGGTAAGGCCTTTGGTAATCTATTGGTGCGGGGTCCCTGGATTGCGTCCGGGTACTTCAAAGCTGAGGGCGGTTCTGTGGTGGATGATGACGATTGGTTTGACACCGGCGATGTGGCGACCATCGATCCGGACGGCTACATGCAGATCACCGATCGTTCCAAGGATGTTATTAAATCCGGCGGTGAATGGATTTCATCCATCGACGTTGAAAACGAAGCCGTCGGTTGCGCCGGTGTCGCGGAAGCGGCGGTAATTGCCGTGCCCCATCCCAAATGGGACGAGCGCCCACTCCTGCTTGTTGTAAGAGAACAGGATACCGACGTTACAAAGGATGAAATTATCGACCATCTAAGGGGATCAATCGCAAAGTGGCAATTACCCGACGATGTCCTTTTTGTTGATGAATTGCCTCACACGGCAACCGGTAAGATTTTGAAGATAAAACTGCGTGCTGAATACAAGGATTATATACTCCCGACAGTTACTTCTTAAAAATAAAAGCGCTTCATGGAAAAGCTTAAAATTGTAAATCTGGCCGATATTGAAGCGTTTGAAGAAACCCCGCTTGCGGAAAGACTCGAGTTTTTCAACACCTATGACCTGATCAAACACGGGGTGGCTCTCAATCCTGAGGCCACAGCCATCAGCTTTATTCAATCAGGGGATACCTATACCGACCCCACGCAGGTAACCTACCGCGAATTTCTGGCCCAGGTCACACGAACGGCAAATCTTTTTCATGACCTTAACATCGGACCCGGGGATGTCATCTCCTATCTCCTTCCCAATCTGCCGCAAACGCACTATGTACTTTGGGGGGCTGAGGCAGCCGGTATTGTCAATCCCATAAACCCGTTGCTGGAGCCCGCTACCATTCGCGAGATATGTCACGCCTCAGGCACCAAGATCCTGGTGGCACTCGGCGAATTACCCGGCTCGGGCATTTGGGAGAAGGTTTCCGCTATCCGCCATGATCTGCCCGGGCTCGAGGCGATCATCCGAGTCATGGGACCGGGTGATGAAAAGGAAGGAATTTACGGGTACGAAGAGATCATCGGTCAATACAGAGGTGAT
>DRHF01000113.1 GCA_011049715.1 Desulfobacterales bacterium | reverse complement strand
AGGGTGGTAAGTCCTGAATAAAAAAAGGAGGGTAACATGGAAGATAAAATTTGTGAGGATTGTGTGTATTGGGACCCGAATGCAGCTGTCCACAACGATTGTGGTGTTTGCAATAGATATCCACCGCAAATTGCAACCATCGACCATGAGGGTATGGGCAGAGGCTTTAGGCCGATGACCAAGTCTTTAGAATCGTGTGGTGAATTTAAGAAAGCCAAAGCCTCAAATGCAACAGCGACCGGGTATTAATGCCGAACAGAGTTAAGAAATTCTGCTTTAAATTCTCCTGTAAAAATCTGGTGCCGGTCGGTCAGTATGGCTGAAAGGAGGGAGGGCAACATGAGCAATGGAACATGTAAAACCTGCGGGTTTTGGAAAAGACAGGAAATAGAAGTAGGCGATTATGCTTATTGTCAAAAGTATGCTCCTCAACCCATAATTGTGCCACAATGGAACAGTAGCCCTGCGGAATTGTATGAAGCGAAATGGCCACTTACCCAGAACACAGGTTGGTGCGGTGACTATGAGAAAAAGAAATTACCATCAGTTTATGAAAATAGAGGCCCAGATTCTGCTTAATGAATCGATTCTGCCTCAAATACCCATGCCAGAATAAGGTGCCAGTGGGTCAGACATATTGCGAGAAGCACTAGCAAAAGCTGTTACCGATGCCGGGCCGGGAGTCTGACCCGTTTTATAACCTGATGTATCTCCATACAAATGAAAGATTTTTGAAGTCAATAAATTGTCGTGATATCGCATATTGATGAGAGTTCAGTGTAATTTAGCCCCAATATCCATTAGATAACAGTGGAGGTGAACTATGAAGGATCTGATCACTGAAATTGTTAAGGCACTTGTTGATCAACCGGATGAGGTTTCTGTAAACGAAATTGAAGGTTCCCACACCATAGTATTGGAAGTAAGAGTAGCAAAGATGGACATGGGAAAGGTTATTGGCAAACGGGGCATAACAGCTCAGGCAATCCGGACAATATTAAGTGCAGCATCTGGAAAGATTCGGAAAAACTACATGTTTGAGCTTGTTGAACGATAAAATCAGACCAATTTACATCTTCACCCGGCTATAATTTAGCAGGTTCGGTTTCACCGCTCACTCTTTTCCTCATTTCCGCTTGACAGGGAGATATAGGATATCCCATTTGCTATGAGAATCTAAAGATTTGTGCAGGTAGTAAAGGCTAACCCGCATTCACACCGCAACTAAACTACACATGAATTGAATACATATAACAGGCGTGCATAATTTGGTTTAAGATAGACTATTTTTGCTCACACTCTTCACATTGTTTCCTACCATATGGTTGGAAGCTATTTTTTTGCCAATCGGTATCGGGATAATTATTTTCTGAACATTCTGTTTCCCAATGATATGTTACGCCAGTTGTTTTGAAATAATAGGGTGGTCTTTGATCAGACATAATGGCCTCCTCTCTTAGCACGCCTGTTATATTCCAAAAAATAGGAAATAAAAGCCAATTTCAAAACGTTTTAGTTAGTTCAAAATCAAGAATAGCAAGAGTTTTAGCCACAGGCATACGCGGTGCATTTCGAGGATCAGATTTGAGCCTGACGCGGAGATTAGGTGAAGTAGGACCTGTTCTGGCTTATGGTGTATAAATATATTGATTATAGACGGGTGTCAACGAAATAAATTCACAAATCTGAAAATTCCTGAGATACTTGATTTTGATCACAGGTTGATAGGGTGAATCTTATCGCATGGATTTGCCCTTTTTATTTGTAAAAATCCCCATTTTTCGGGCCCGCAGTTTGACAGCAACCGTGAAAATGCGATAGGTTGCATGTATCAATTTGTATATGCAATAATTTCACTGAGTTCAATCACTTTGATTATCTCAATATCTGTGGTGCGACTCGAAGTCGCGTATTTTGACGGATAACATTACAAAAATGACGATATCCAGATCCGTATAATCACTTGTTAGCGTGCGCAGCGTTACATTCTCACTTGAATGCAAGGACTTGAAATGATTGCTTGGCTCAACTTCTCTATATTGATGGCGTCCTCCGTCCTCTTCTCGTTTTACTTCCTCAGAATCGTGATGCCTGCCGCCCTCGAGAAAAAGCTTGGCCTGTTCCTCGAAGAATCAGGCTGGACAAATGTTCTGGCGCAGGTGGGGACGACCCGTAAGCACGGTGTGGAATTCTATGCTGTGGCTACGAAATGAACTCGCAGCGCAATCAGCAAGATCGACCAAAGCACTTCCAGAGATAAATGAAAAACAGAACAATGCCATGCACACGGACGGGACTTCTGCTGCGCTCCATTCCTGCCGGTATTGCTTATGCACAAATAGCGGATATTAGATTGTTATTTTAGGAGAATAATAATGAATTCCACAGCAGATACGAATATAATCGATTCTACCAGAAACATAAAATCGTTTATTTGTAGTCTTGGGATTGATATAGTTGGAATCGCTGGGTTATCTGCACTGGGCAACATTCCGGTTGGTTTGAATATTAATTTTTCAGACCTCTTAAAAAAGTATCCGTTCGCAATCGTTATTGGCGCTCAGTATGGAAAAATTAGTAAACGTGCCTCTGGTGATGAAACTGCAATTTATCTTGAGAAAATAGCCTATGATATTATGGGATATCTTGAGAAAAAACATTATCAATATCTGGTCATCCATCCTGAAGATGAGTATGATCCGGATAATCGTATGGGGTTATTATCGCTAAAAATTCTTGCAAAACAAGCTAGCATTGGATGGCAAGGACGATCATTGTTAATCGTATCACCAGTCTATGGTCCCATTCATAGATTAATCGCTATTTTGACAAATATGTCTCTGAATCCTGATGAACCAATTCAAAATAAGTGTGGAGATTGTGTGGCTTGTATAGATAAATGTCCGAAGAAATCATTAACATTTTGTCAATTTGATGATCATCCAAATTCCAGAGAAGAGATATTAGATGTTCAAACCTGTCTAGGTGATAATGGTTGTATGGTATGTATTCTTAAATGCCCATATTTAAAGAAGCCATAATGAGTCTCAATCAATTGATGATTGAATATGGATTAAAGATAATGAAAACAATGCACAACCAATCGACAGGATAGGGTTTTTTAAAGCGTGACCGCTTTAAAAAGCCTCTCATCTCAACTGTTATACACCCTGTTGATCGACTAAAGAGGGATTTAATCGTGAATCTAAAAAAGAAATGGATTGAAACCTTCTATAATATTGCGACAGGAAGTCGGAAGATTCATAACTTTTTTACACCAATAGGTGCTTTCTTCTACGCGCTTTTAATATTATCTTTCGAACAAATAAGCATCTTAGCGATCTTGTGCCTTTGCGGTTTAAGATCAAAACCATAGATCGGAAGAGAGGACGTTATGAATTTTGAGAGATTGCTGGCAAGCAGAACCGACGCAATGGGAGCCAGCGCTATCCGAGAAATCTTAAAGGTGGTCTCCCAACCCGATATGATATCTCTTGCTGGAGGTATCCCGGCGCCGGAAAGCTTTCCCCTGGAAATTATCAATGAATTGGTGACCAATGTAATTGAAAAATACTCATCCGCGGCCTTCCAGTATGATCAGACGGAAGGTTTCATGCCTTTACGCCAGACCCTGGCAGCCTATTTGCAGGAGAAGGACATTCAGGCATCGACCGATCAAGTTTTGATTGCCAGCGGATCTCAAGGCGTTCTGGATGCCATCGGGATGGTTCTTATTTCAAAAGGAGATCGGGTTGCGGTGGAGGCCCCCACCTATTTGGGGGCGCTTCAGGCCTTCAATCCTTACGAGCCGGAGTATGTTTGCATGGAAACGGATGAAAATGGACTTATCCCCCGGTCGCTTGACGAAGTTCTTCAAACCGGCGCGATAAAATTCATTTACTTGGTGCCGACCTTTCAGAACCCAACCGGCAGAACCATACCTATAGAGCGAAGGCAGGAAATCGCCGCCATTATCCGAAAGTACAATGCCCTTTTAGTCGAAGATGATCCATACAGTGCTCTAAGATTCCGGGGTACGGATCTCGCGGCGATTAAAACCCTGGCGCCGGAACATGTTGTCTATGTCAGTACGCTTTCCAAAGTTTTTGCACCCGGACTGCGGATCGGCTTTTGTGTGGCACCGGATCTGATCCGTAAATGGTTGGTGATTGTAAAACAGGGGGTTGACTTGCATACCAGTACGTTTAATCAGGCCCTTGCCGCCGAATATCTTTCAGGGGGATATTTGAAGCGGCACTTGCCGAAGATTATCGATCTGTATAAGCCTAAACAGGAAGCGATGCTGGGTGCGTTGGAAAAATACTTTCCAAATGAGTTCCGATGGTCAAATCCCGAAGGCGGAATGTTTCTATGGGCCGAAGGTCCTAAAGATCTGGATATGGAAAAAATTTACTGGAAATCGGTCAAGAAAAAAGTTGCCTTTGTGCCTGGAAAATATTTTTATACCGCCAAGGGTGAAGGGATTGAAACCATGCGTCTGAACTTTACGATGCCGGATAAAACAACGATTGATCACGCGATAAAAATACTGGCAGACGTTATCAAAACGGAATTGTAAAAATGGGGACGCCCATAAAAATATAAGTTTATTTTCAGGTTGATCTGTGTTATTGAATTATTATGCCACGCCAGAAGGAGATAACACATGAACGACAAAATTAAAACGCTAGATTTGAGGGCCATGCCTCCCGCTGAACGGCATCGGAAAATCTTTGAAATTTGGAACAGCTTAGATTCCGGAGAAACACTGAAGATTATTAATGACCATGATCCAAAGCCGCTCTACTATCAATTTGAAGCAGAGCATAAAGGACTGTTTGCGTGGGATTACGAACAGGATGGACCGGTGGATTGGATTGTAACGATTAAAAAGGTTTAGGAAACTCGACGAGTGCTTTAGAACCGCAAAGTAAAACTGATAGTAAGTCTCTCACATTGACCAGTGTGACAACATTTTCAGAGACTTTCTGAGCGAGATCGAGCCGATCCGATTTCGGATTTGGGGGGCATCCATTGGATTAAGAAAATAGGGACTCCCATAAAAATATAAGTTTATTTCTAGGTTGATTTGTGTTATTCAGAATCGGACGCGGACCGCGTTAACTAATAGATATTATACGATATGATGCAAATATAAGAGCCAATTTTGCCCGAATAATCCCAAAAACAGCGCTATTGACCCTAAAAATACCGATTTGTGGAATGTTAATCCACATGCGAGTCTTAAAAAATATTCTTGAAAAAGTAAAATGGGCAGACGATCTGACCTGGAGATAATTTCATTTAAATCTAAATAGGAAGGAGTTAAAAATGGCAGAAGGAAAAGGACTGAGTAAACCGGTAAAGCTGAAAAATGAGCTGGCAGAGCTTCTGGGAGCAACAGAACTTCCCAGGACAGAGATCACCAAGAAACTATGGGACTATATTAAAGCGAATAAACTTCAGACAAAGACTGAAAATGGAAAGCCTGAGAACGCAGGCAAGTTCATTGTAGCTGATGCTAAACTGCTCCCGATCTTCAAAAACACAAAATCCAAAAGCAAATCAGGCAAGGTCACTGACCTTACAAAGCTGAAAGAAGGCCAGACGATCAATATGATGCAGCTTGCCGCCGTTGTCGGCGCAAACATAGAATAGGCTTAAAAGCACCGACCAAGGACAAATAAAAAGTAACTATATCGTTCCGTTTGGAAAAGAGGGATGCTCATAAAAGCAAACCACTTTCACCTTTTGCTGCGCACCGGTACTTGCCCGTTTTCCCCTGTCATGGGCAGGCTTTTGACGGTCATGCTAGGAGATCTTTCAGCCGGGTAAACAACCAGCGAGAGTGAAAACCAGAAGCCTTTTATGCGATTTGGCATCGAGTGAATTGGGGTTTACCTTGACGGGACTGGCACAAAAGTTCAAAGTGCCTCAGCCCGCAACAGGCATGAGCGCACAGCGAGGAGAACGTAGTTCTGATCCTCGATATCTGTAATACGCAGAACAGGCCCCTTCGGTAGAAACCATCGTCGCCCCAAGTGGGTGTTCCGGTGTACATTTTGTTCCAAAGGCCGGACACTCTGACGGTTTTTTAATTCCCTGTAAAATCAAACCGCTGATACATTCCTCGCTTTCAGCAACTTCGTAATTCCTAAGGTCAAATTTTTTCTCGGCGTCAAGCTTCTCATATTCTTTTTTCATACCCAAACCGCTTTGAGAAATTTCTCCGATCCCCCGCCATTTCCTTGAAATCACTAGGAAAACCTGAGATACAATCTCTTGAGCATGTTTATTGCCTTCACGAACGACCGAACGGACATATTGATTCTCCACTTCTGCCCGACCCTCCTCGAGCTGTTTTACGCACATATAAACTCCTTGCAAGATGTCCAAAGGTTCAAAGCCCGTCACAACAATCGGAACATTATATTTTTTCGCGATCGGTTCGTATTCGGTATACCCCATTACCGTGCAGACATGTCCGGCAGCCAAAAAACTTTCAATACGGTTATTGGGGGAAGAAAGAATAGCTTCGATCGCCGGCGGAACAAGGACATGTGAAACAAGAGCGGAAAAATTCTCAATGCCCTGCTCCTTGGCCTGATAAACCGTCATGGCATTGGCCGGTGCGGTTGTCTCAAATCCCACAGCAAAGAAGACAACCTGTCTTTCTGGATTTGCTTGAGCAATCTTTAGAGCATTCATCGGGGAATAGACAATACGGATATCCCCGCCTTCCGCCTTAACGGAAAAAAGATCTTTCTTTGAACCGGGAACACGCAGCATATCTCCAAATGAGCAAAAGATCACTTCTTTAAGAGATGCAATCTCAATAGCTTTATCAATCAATTCCAAAGGTGTGACGCATACAGGACAGCCAGGCCCGTGAACTAGTTCCACGTCTTTAGGCAAGAGCTTATCAATCCCGAATTTCACAATCACATGCGTCTGTCCGCCGCAAACCTCCATAATGACATGTGGTTTGGTAGTTATCTTATGAAGTTCTCTGGATAACTTCTGCGCTAACTTTGGATCTCGGTATTCATCCATATATTTCATCTAAGTTTCCTTAAATAAATGTCACAGGATAAACGTCACAAGTCACATGTGACCTTGTGAAGTTAAGATGTTTCCGGTTCCTCCAACTCTCCCATTTCCTCCAAATATTCAAAGACTTTCATCGCCTCCTCCTCTTGGACAATACTAATCGCAAACCCGACGTGAACAATCACATATTGTCCTACTTGGGCCTCAGGTACAAAGGCCATCGATACCTCTTTAATAACCCCGCCAAAGTTGACCTTACCTTTTTTGCTTAAAGGATCATCGCCGCCTGTGATACTCTCAATTTTTCCCGGGATAGCTAAACACATGATTATTAATTCTTCTACTTTCAAGAACTACTTATCATTCAAGTTTATTGTTCAATTTCCTGGCCCGGCACATACCCACCACCGCCTGTCCGAGGGAAATGCCCCCGTCGTTGGGCGGTACCAGCTGATGCCAATAGGATGAAAACCCTTCTTCGCGAAGCCGCCCAATAAGGTGTTCTGTTAAATATTTATTTTGAAAACACCCTCCACTTAAGACAACTTTTTGAAGCTTCACTTTCTTTGCCATCTCAACAGCTATCTCAATGAGCGTATTGTGGAATTTAATAGAAATCTCCCCTTGGGAGACATCATTGCGGATATCAGTCATCACCCCTGAGATAATTCCTCTCCAATCCGCAATAAAAACTTCAGAAACAGATTTGGCACCCACCGAGCCTATTTCTTCTGCTATTCTGAGAACAATCTCAAAATTGTAGCTGTCTTTCAAATCCAAACCCTTCAAGGCATATTCAAGTTCCATGGCGGCCTGTCCTTCAAAATAAACATACTGATGCAATCCTATCAAAGAGGCTACAGCATCGAATAATCTTCCCACACTAGATGTTTCCGGTGAGTTTAACTCCTTATCGAGCATCTGCTGTATTGTCTTTAATTCTCCCACATCAAAGGCCTTTATCGTCGCTAAATCACGGTAATCCGCTATACGACCTTTAAACATCTCTATTAGTAACCCCAGCGCTGTTCTTCTCGGTTCTTTAATGGCTTTGTCCCCACCGGGAATGCGAAACGGCTTAAAATAACCAACCCTCTTAAAATCCGTTAACGTGGCATGGAGGAATTCCCCTCCCCAAATGGTCTTGTCTGTTCCATATCCAGCCCCGTCCCAGGCGATTCCCAAAACATCTCCTTCGATCTGATTTTCTGCCATACAGGAAACAATATGCGCATGATGATGTTGAACCGCTATCACCGGTAAATCCATTTCATGGGCAGCCTTTGTCGAGATATATTCGGGATGCATGTCACAGACAATGTATTCCTCCGACGGTTCATAAAGTTCTTTGATACTCTCAATGGTCTCTTCAAAAGCTGTCAGAGACTGGGCCGTCTCTAAATCGCCAATATGCTGGCTTATAAAAACATTTTCTTTAATACTTAAGGCGATTGTATTTTTCAAATGACCACCAACTGCTAATACACTCGATCCCTGCTCTTTAATTGAAACAGGCAAAGGAGCGTACCCCCGTGAACGTCTTAACACTAAGGGACGGTCCATCATAATCCTGACAACAGAATCATCAACGCTTCGTACAATCGGCCGGTCATGGATGAGAAACACATCCGCAATCCCCTCCAACCGCTCTAAGGCATCGAGTTCATTAATACAGATCGGCTCATCAGAAAGGTTTCCGCTTGTTGCCACAACAGGAAATTGAAGTTCTCTCATAAGAGTATGGTGCAAAGGTGTATATGGCAACATCACACCTAGATTGGGATTTCGTGGAGCTACGGCAGGTGTGACAGCAATATCTCCCTCCACTTTAAGTCTCTTCGTTAAAAGGACAATGGGTGATTCTCCCGAAAGCAAAATGGCCTTCTCTTTATCCGACACCTCACATTGAGCTTCAATGCTATCCAATGTCGGAAACATCAAGGCAAACGGCTTTTCTTCCCGGTGCTTTCGTTTTCTAAGCATCTGGACGCTCTCTTCATTCTGGGCATCAACAAATAAATGAAAGCCGCCCAGCCCCTTGGCGGCAACGATCTTTCCCTCTTTAAGTGCTTCAATAGCCAAAATCAAGGCTTCATGCCGAATTCCCAAAACATTTCCTTTGGAATCCCATAATTCAAGATGGGGACCGCACTCAGGGCAGGCATTGGGCTGGGCATGAAATCGACGGTTAGAAGGGTCTTCATATTCCCGCTGGCAATTGCGGCATATCGGAAAACCTTTCATCGAGGTATTAGCACGGTCATAAGGAAGAGACTCTATAATAGAATATCTTGGACCGCAATGGGTGCAGTTTGTAAAGGGATAAAGGTAACGTGGATCTTTGGGATTAAAAATATCTTTAAGGCATTCTGAACAAGTGGCAATATCCGGCAGAACAAGAACTGTCTTTTCTTCTGATTCATCACTTTTACGGATTTCAAAATCAGAAAAACCTTCAGGGTCTAAAAAGGCATACTGAAAATTCTGGATAAAACTATGTTGTGGTTTTTCCAGATGAATACGTTCGAGAAAAGTTTCTAAGGCAGGAAGTGGAGCCTCGACCTCGATGGTCACACCGGCACCGGAATTATACACCCATCCTTTTAAATGTAATTCCTTAGCTAACCTGTAAATAAAGGGCCGAAAACCAACCCCCTGAACAGCGCCGTAAATACTGACACGTACCCGTTTATTCTCATGATTACCATGGTTACTATGTGCGTCAGTATCTTGCATTATTAATTACTTGTTTTATTATTTTTTGACCAGCTTCTCTAACTTCACAAGAAAGGCCTTCTCCCTGCTCAAAGCTTTTTCCTTCCACTCCATAAACGACTAAACTTTCCGGTAACTGATCCAATGTCTCTGCAAGATTAATCACATCAGCAATACTAAAGGCATGCGTTGAACAACAAAATACAGTTTTAGAGACTTCATCTGGAGGAATTTCAAAGCGATGGATCGTCCCTGGTGCTGCACCGGATGAAGCTGCATCAAATAAGACAACCTTTTTAAAAGCTTTCCACAAATCCATTAAATCAAAGCCTTCTCCTCGATGTTCTTTAATAACAACTCCTTCAAGCTTTTTTTTCTTCAGTTCCCGTGCGATATAAACACCGGCACCGTCGTCCTGACGGAACTCATTGCCGATACCGATAAAAAGAATTGGAGTCATAAAAGAAATTATTGGGTTATGTAAAAGCCTTTCGGTTCAATGAGCGGGAGGATCTACACCAGGCGGAGGGGCCTACGAATGAACCTCTATGGGAAAATTTACCCCTAGCAACTTAAATGGTTAAATTCTTTCATTGCCGATCAACGTTTAATTTTAAGAAGTGACAAGAGCAAGAAATACAGGGATCATAATTACGTATAGCCTGTTCGCATTGCCATTGAAGTTTGTCATCGGAAAGTTCAACATTAGATTCAACAAAATTCCACAAATCTTTTTCAATCGTCGGCAGGTTAACAGCCGTCGGAGAAACAATCTTCGCATCCTGAACGATTCCCTGTTCGTCAATCGTATAACGGTGATAACAGATCCCCCGAGGCGCTTCCGTACAACCATAACCCGTCGCAGCACGCGGCTGGACATCCACCGCCGGTTTATCCGGTTCCTGGTACCCTTCGATATTACGAATGGCCTCATCTACCGCATAGACGACTTCAACCGCACGAACCATAATACTTTTAAAAGGATTGTGGCATTCTTTTCCCAAACCAATATCCTTGGCGACTCCCTGGGCAAAAGGCGATAGCTTGTCGTAATTCAAAGAATAGCGAGCCATCGGCCCGACAAAGGCCGTCTCCCTTTCTTTGACATGCGTATGCAAGGCTGTGGAATGCTCAACATGCTCCTCGATCAAATGGTCGTCATATTCCCGAATCGGGATGTCCATTCCTTTATTAGACACTAACTGTCCTTCAATAATGGCGTATTCATCCGGATGACGCATCGCAATAAATTCGTATTCCTGATCAAAATCAGGAAAAGGAAATGTCGCTACCAACTTGGCCAGTTCAATGGATGCATCCCTTGCCCATTTCAACTCGTCTAACAAAACCCCTAACTCACGTTTTTTAGGAACTTTATAAAAACCTCCGATACGTAAATTAATCGGATGAATTTCACGGCCGCCTAGGACCACCATAATATCATTGCCGATTTTTTTAAGGCGCAGAACATTCTTAACCACCTCTGAATGATCCTTGGCCATTTGGATGGCATCTTCATATCCCAAAAAATCCGGCGCATGCAGCATCCCGATATGAAGGACATGGCTTTCAATCCATTCGCCGTAATAAATAAGACGCCGTAAATCACGTAGCGGGCCTTCCACTTTTATGCCGCATGCATCTTCCATCGCATAAGAAGCCCCCAATTCATAAGCAATCGGACAAATACCGCAAATGCGCGCTGTGATATCAGGAACTTCCCGGAAATCCCGTCCGCGTAAGAAGGCTTCAAAAAAGCGCGGCGGCTCAAAGATCTTTAATTTGATATCCTCGACCTTCTTGTCTTTGATCTTCACATACAGTGCCCCTTCACCCTCAACACGGGCAAGGTAATCAACTTTAATCGTCCTATTCGTCATGGGCCTCACTCTCTTTGCGGAAATCCTCAGCATAAGCATTGAATCCGCGAAATACCCGGATCAGTTCCGGATTGCTTTTTCCTCCTTCTTTCAGCCAAGAACTTAAGCTGGATGTATTCGGTGTTTCTTTAGGCCCAAAACATCCGTAACACCCACGGTTATAAGAAGGACAAATCGCATTACATCCGGCCTGTGTTACCGGCCCCAAACACATCGTGCCCTGAGAAACCATCACACAAACCGTTCCCCGCTGTTTGCATTCCACACAGACACTGTGTTGATGAATATTGGGCCGGCGTCCGTTAAGAAACGCACAGATCAATTCGAGCAATTGCTGTTTATTAATCGGACATCCTCTTAATTCAAAATCAACAGGGATATGGTCGGCAATGGCCGTCGATGTCTCGAGGGTATCGATGTATTCCGGCTTGGCATAGACAATCGATATGAAATCTTTAACGTCACTGAAATTCCGCAAAGCCTGTATCCCCCCGGCAGTAGCACAAGCGCCGATTGTCACAATCACCTTGGATAATTTGCGTACCTCTTGAATACGCTTTGCATCATGCGGTGTCGTAACGGAACCTTCGACAAGAGTGACATCATAAGGCCCGCCCTGGACAGCGCGTGAGGCCTCAGGGAAATTGGCAATTTCTACCTCACCGGCAATGGCCAAGAGTTCATCCTCACAGTCCAGCAAGCTTAACTGACAACCGTCGCAGGAAGCAAATTTATAAACGGCAAGTTTTGGTTTCTGTTTCATCCTAAATCTCCCTCACTCTGAAGAGATCCCTGATTTGGTCAAAACTAAACACCGGACCGTCTTTACAGATAAATTTAGGCCCGTATTGACAATGCCCGCAAAAACCAATTGCACACTTCATATTACGTTCCATAGAAACGTAAATGTCCTCTTCTTTCATACCGATTTTTTGCAATTCTTTAATCGTAAAACGCATCATAATCTCCGGACCGCATACCAGTGCAACCGTATTGCCGGGATCAAATCTTGCCTTAGAAATCAATTTCGTTACAACACCGACGGTCCCGTACCACTCTTTATCAGCCAGGTCCACCGTAACGCGCACCTGCAAATCAAGATGAGCCCGCCATTTTACGATCATCTTTCGATAAAGAATATCCTGAGGGCTCCGAGCACCATATAATATAACAACATGTCGGAATTCATTTCTCTGGGCCAGGATTTGATAAAGAGCCGGACGTAGCGGCGCCAACCCAATACCCCCGGTAATGACAACAACATCTTTTCCAAAGGCTTTTTCAACGGGCCAACTGCTTCCAAACGGCCCTCGAACACCGACAGAATCCCCTTGCTTTAGTTTGCGCAGAGCCTTTGTCACAGCCCCGACTTCTCTGATTGTATGAATCAATGTTCCGGGACTGGACGTATCTCCGCTGATCGAAATCGGGACCTCCCCCACCCCAAAACCGTATAACATATTAAACTGTCCCGGCTCAAAATGAAATTTTTTGGGGCTATCTTCGGAAGAAAGATATAACGTGAAGGTATCGTGTGTCTCTTCACGATTAGAATCCACATAAAATTTCTGCGGTATCATATCATTAGAATTATCTTTATTCATTAAACTTTTACACCTTTAGTTT
>DRHF01000112.1 GCA_011049715.1 Desulfobacterales bacterium | reverse complement strand
ATGGTTAGCTCACACGGTACGATTCAGGGATATAACGGACAGGTGTTAGTGGATGATAGCCATCAAGTGATTGTCCAGGCGGAGGTTTTTGGAGAGGGCCAGGATTGCTATCATCTTGAGCCTTTGATTGACGGTGCCAAAGCCACAATGAAAGCCATCTGTCATGGTGAGGATTATTTTGAGGGGACGACATTGACGGCAGATGCGCTTTATCACAGTTCAAAAAGTTTGAAGAAATGCAAAGCCGAAGGCATTGACGCCTATATTCCCGATAAAAATTTCAGAAAGAGAGCCCCGGGTCTTAAAGTTAAGCAACGCCATGGAGACAGGGGCATAAAGCGGTTAAATATTGACGACTTTCAGCATGATGAAGATGGTGATGTTTATAAATGTCCTCAGGGAAATATTTTAAAACGAAGAGCGAAAAGCATGTACGATGGTGTTTTGTATCATCAATATGTGGCAGATGAAGGGAGTTGCGAGGGGTGTGAGGTGAAATTTCGGTGTATCATTAAAGGCGGAAAACGGAAATGGCTGAATGTGCCTGTCAGTAGAGTTCCGGGGAACATCACCAAGGCAATGATAGAAAAGATCGATACAGCGCATGGGCAAAAAATATATAAACGAAGATTCTCGATAGTTGAACCTGTTTTTGGCAATATTCGGTCTCAAAAGAGGTTAGACCGTTTCACGTTAAGAGGAAAAATCAAAGTGAACATCCAGTGGTTATTATATTGTATGGTACACAACATCGAGAAAATTATGAAATATGCAACGGCATAGATAGGGAAAGGTAGGATATGGTATATGAATACGAAATGGTGGAGGAATATAGCATCAAAAAGGATTGCCGATTCACATCAAAATTAAAAACTTTTCGATAATTTAAAAATCGCAATTTTTCAAAAAGAAGAATGCGTCAAAACGAATTTTTCGACAGGCTCATTATCAATGTGCACTATTTCTGATTGGCTAAACGCGAGGAATATAATTAAAATGTTGCAGATTTTTTGATGCACCGCACTTGTGAAGGTTCGGGCAAACAAGGTCCACTTTTTAGCAGTCCAGATATTGAAGACTAATCGTGGATACTCAATTAATAATGAAAAGTATATAGCGGGGCTTTTTTGCATTGGAGCCCCCCTGATGAACTTTCGTGAAAAAACCATCGTTGGTGCCGTCAGTCTTGATTTCCCAACCTCTTAATATTCGTTGGATTCTATTAATCCTTTCCAAGAATTCTTACAAAATTAGCCAGTGAAGTATCAGAAGCTGTCACATCTGCTGATATTTAAATTTGAACTCTCCATTGCGATTCAATTACCGCCTACCATAATTTAAGCTCGCCAAAAAATTTTAAAAAAGGCCTTGACAAGCAGAGAATTGCAATGTTATTGGTTATATAGATGAATTATTGTTACTATTATAGTATCTTTAATACGAATTAAGGTTTGCAGATGAGATGATTTCAAACCATAAAACCTGTAATCAAGAGATATAACCATCGGTGGAGGTAATACCATTGCCACGGTTATCCGACAGGTGGTTTAAGAGATCTTTATACAGACCTTGAGACCTTAATCGCCGGGCCGAAGAAGGAAAAATTCAAAATTATGGAAACAACGCGCACGATCGTAGAAACGGGAAAAGCGCCCGGTGCAATCGGACCCTATTCCCAAGCCGTAAAGACCGATACCATGGTATTTGTCTCAGGTCAGCTGGCCCTTGATCCAGCCACCGGAAATCTGGTCACAAACGACATCAAGACTGAGACCCGGCAGGCCATGGACAATCTGAAAAACATACTGGAAGCCGCTGGCAGCAACCTTGATAAAGTGATCAAGACCACTTTGTTCATTAAAAACATGAACGATTTTCCCCTGATCAATGAGGTGTACAGCGAATTTTTTAAGCAAAATCCCCCGGCTCGGGCCTGTGTGGAGGTGGCCCGACTTCCCAAGGATACCAATTTCGAGGTCGAAGCAGTTGGTTTGCTTTAGTAACAGGTTTTATGGGTTAAAGGGGCTAAGTCGAAGACGAAGCTGTGGTACTTCTAAACACATCATGAGCTGTTCGGAGAAAGTAATATGTGTGTAAATCATCTGGAGTGTCCAAAATGCGGAAATACTTATGAAATCGAGTAGCTAATACAATTGTGTTCCTGCGGTGTGCCTCAACTGGAACTGAATCGTACTTGGCAAACGGACTAATTTGCGATGCTGGAAAAATTGTGGCTAAAGCGGTGGTGGAGTATGGATGGTTTGATGCCTCCACCCTAAAGAACCTTACAGAATTGAAGGCAAAAAGACCATAGGGTTGGAGATTGCCGAACAGTTTGTATTGAAATTGCCCTATCAAAATTAGCAGAGGACCACGGGCGTGAGCCCGTGGGTGAATGCCAAAGCTAAAATTGTCTAATTCATTTTGAAAGTGCTACGGGCGTAAGCCCGTGGGTATCTATGTAATTCTGTAACTATGTCAATCTTTTATTGCGTTTATCGAGTTAAATTTGTCTTCCACCTCTTTATGTTTACACCCATTTTGGAGATCAGATTTGCCACTTTCAAGACTAGCAATATCGGAAATACT
>DRHF01000111.1 GCA_011049715.1 Desulfobacterales bacterium | reverse complement strand
TTCGCGATTGCAAAATAGAAGCTGTAGCGGGTGATGACGCATTGAAGGAGTTAAGACAACGCGATACCCAGTTGATTGACTGCGGTGGGAAGACCCTGTTACCGGGGTTTTGCGATGCCCATTTTCATCTGCACTCTTCGGCTGCGAACCGGGTGACCCTGGATCTTTCGTCCCAGGCAGATTTGCTTTCCATTTCGGATATTCAAGCCAAAATACGTGAATATTCAGAAAAGCTTGCTCCCGGGACCTGGATCAGGGCATCGGGATACAATGAGTCCTCACTAATCGAGGGACGCCATCCCACTCGCTGGGATCTCGACAAAGCCGCTCCCAAACACCCCGTAAAACTCGCCCATCAATCAAGGCATGCCCATGTCCTTAACAGTTTAGCATTAGATCATGTCGGTATTTCCAAATACACTCCAGATCCTTCCGGGGGATTGATTGATAGAAGTCTAAATGCCGGCGAACCGAACGGGGTCCTGTTCGAGATGAATGATTTTTTGTCAAAACGAATACCACCTCTTGATGAAGGAGAACTAAATCGCGGCATCAGGCTCATCAATCAAGAGCTACTGTCAATGGGAATCACCTCCATACACGATGCTTCGTCTCATAATGATATCAAACATTGGAAAGCCCTATCCGTATTGAAAGAAAAAAATAAATTTATACCCAGGGCAACTATGATGCTCGGTTTGCAGGGATTTAAGAATCTTGGTAAATGTGACTCAGGCCCTATTAGCAAAGACCAACTTCGCTTGAGCGCTGTCAAACTGATTCTAGATGCAACGACGGGCCAATTGCATCCCCCCCAATCTGAATTAAACCAGTTGGTTTTGGACATACATCGATCAGGATTACAAGTTGCCATTCATGCGGTTGAGGAACTTGCCGTTGAATCGGCCTGCAGCGCCATTGAATATGCACTGGGAAAATTACCCAAATCAGATCATCGCCACCGCATTGAACACTGTTCCATCTGTTCTCTGTCTTTAGCAAAACGGATTGCCTCGTTGGGGATCATGGTTGTCACTCAACCTTCATTTATTTATTACAATGGGGACCGCTACTTTAAATCCGTTGCAGATAATGAGATACAAAATTTATACCCGATCAATACGCTTCTAAAAGCGGGTGTAAGTGTTGCAGGTAGTTCCGACAGCCCAATTGTTCCGCCAAATCCTTTGATGGGGATATACGCGGCTGTGTCCCGGAAGACAAAAACCGGTAAAACCATTTCAGCAAAAGAACGAATATCGCCATTGATTGCACTGGGATTGTATACAAACAATGCGGTAAGGGCCACCTTTGATGAAGGTATAAAGGGATCAATCACGCCGGGTAAATTTGCAGATCTGGTACTCTTAAACGGCGACCCGACAAGACTTCCGGCTGATGAAATAAAAGATCTTGCAGTCGAGATGACCTTCCTTGACGGGAAAATCGTATCGATTAAAGAAACCTAAGCACCGACCTGTACAAGTCCGACCCAACCAGAAGTACACACCACGCTTATCGCAATATGCTTTCTGTGGAATTTGCTCTCAAATGTCAAAAAAATACGAAAATTCAGATCCACTAATGAAATATCTTGGCTGAAGAGGCTTTCCTTTGATTTCCGGGGATTATATTCACTATTTTCCAGAAATATTCGTTTTTTTAAGACGCCAGAATTTAACCCCTATTCCTTGAGGGTCAACATTGATGATTTTACCAGTTTTATTTTTTCCTCTAAAGGGAGGAAAAGCATACGTCATTGAGACAACCTGTCCGACCTTAAACAATTCTCTCGTTTCGATAAAAACCCCACTTTTGCTTATGTTTTTAATCAAACCGAGATAACGGTGATCCTGGACAATAAACTCCATGGGCATGTTGTGAGGGAGTCTTCTGGTTTCTCTTTTTTCTTTGGTTATCATAGACCCTCCTTCAACCGACTTTTATGACGGCAATCCTATCTAGTGTCCATCCGCGACTTTAAAATAAATACATGCATATCGCTTATCATACGCTTGTTAACCATTCCTTGCAGGGTAATTCGAGCTGATTTTTAAAACATAGGCACAATTGCATAATGTCCGGAAAAATCAATGGAGCAAATCCTCTAAACCAGATTGGGCCCAAAGCTGCAAAAAGGACTCGGTTACGACAAGTGGCTACCTGATTATTGAAGGTGAGGAACGCCAACCCCGGATAAAGTGAAAGATGAACCCGCCGGACATGCCGCTAAATAAAGTGAGATACAATGCATCAGGTAATGGAGGAGGAATAGAAGATATTAATAGCGAGAATCTGATTCAGTTATCTGATGGAATTCCGACGGTATTATGTATATACCTCAATAGCCTATAATCTTTCCGTCTGTCAAGAAAAATGAATTCGATCGGTTTCACAATTATAACTTCAAAATATCAGACGATTTGTATTATCGCAGTGTGTCCTCAAGTTGAGAAATCATAAATACGAATAAAATGATATTGAGAATTTAAAAGGATATGATTATCTTTTTGAACACCTTCTTTTTTGTAAACAAAATCATCCGAATTTTCGTCATAAACCATAAAGGTTGGATGAGAATGAATTTGAATTGAATTATTTGAATAATCAACTTTTCAGATGTAGCCTGGAGATGGAGTCCAAAATTGACAAACGATCCCGTTCACAAACTCTCCAATCTAGTTGAAGGTGCCAGATCAGGTAACAGGGCATCCATGGAAGAATTGGCGAGTTTTTTTTATAATAAGATTTTTCACATGGTATATTCCCGCAATGTTTCGCGGATGGACGCAGAAGATCTGACCCAGGAGATATTTTTAGCGATGTCCAAAAATCTTCATCAATTGAAAGATACGACCCGGTTCAAAGCGTGGCTCTATCGTATTGCCTTAAACCGTATAAAGGATTTTCATCGAAAGAAAAATTTTCTGTCGCTTTTTTCTCTAAAACCAACTGAGAATACCGAATCACTTGGGGAATCACACAACGCCTTAGGCGATGTCATGGGAAAAGAATTCTGGCGTCAATTTCATGGCCTTACTCGACAAATGTCCAAAAAAGAACGGGAAGTGTTCATTTTGCGATATGTTGATCAACTTGGAATCAGAGAACTTGCCGAAACTTTGAAAAATAGTGAGAGCACTGTCAAAACCCATTTATACAGAGCCCTGAAAAAGTTCAAAAAAGCTCCCGGACTCCGGTCATTTCTTAAAGGAAATTTAATATGAAAGACAAAGGCATTCATTTGAGCGAAGATCAGATTCTTTTATCCCTGGTAGACGGAAATGATCTGTCGGAAGATATAAAAACTCACCTTTTGACGTGTCCGGCATGCCGGCGTAAAAAGACAGCTTTTGTTCTAGAACTTGACCGCTTGGGGGAGAAAGCAAAATATTTCACACCCGATCTAAAACAAAAACCGGTACTTTTTTTTCGAAAACCTCGGGATTCTTTCCCTCGTATTCCGATATTTGCTGCCGGCGTCGCCTTGGTTTTGATCATTGCCTTAGCGTTGAGCCTCGTATTGTTTACTGATTCATCGAAACAGATGACCGCCCAATTATCTACGGAAAAGGAAGCGTATTTATATCTATTGGATGAGATTTTAGAAGAGGCCTATTTACCGGACCATTACTTGGATATAACTGCCGCTTCAAATAGCTATTTTGACGATGAATTTGTGGAATTTGTTGTCCCTTTGGGAGACCAGTTCAATTCCGTTTAGAATCGGTTGATCTGTTAAGGGTTCTCGCAGAAATAACTTCGCAGAAAATGAAAAGGAGGTCTTTATGAAAAAAACAATTTTATTGGTTTTGATTTTTGTATTCGGTTTGGCCAACATCGGCATGGCAAAAAGCCCTGGTTTCGCAGAGGAAGGATGGAGTCATAAAAAAGAGAGTATGGGCATACCCAGCGGCAAGTGGTGGAAAAGGCCTAAAGTGGCGGAAAAAATCGGTATTACCGAAGAGGAAAAAGAAAAACTGGATAACATGTATTACAAACACCGATACCAGATGATTGATCTTCATAGCCAGGTGCAAAAAGAACGACTTGAACTCGAACAGCTCCTGGACCGCAAAGATTTTAATGCTAAAGCCAGCATCGATCATTTTGCAAAACTGCAAAAAGTTCACAATACTAGAGCTGCTGAAAGGTTTAGATTCCTTGTCCAAGTGCGTGAACTTCTAGGTCTTGATCGTTTTCAACAACTCAAAGAACAAGTTCGAAAGTACCGGATGGAAAGGAGGGGCGAAAAGAGAAGGCGTTACAAAAAGTAATACTTCTGTCAAATAGGTGACTGATACTCTAAATTGGAGAAGAACCTAAAGAAATCAATGGATGAATTGAGAAACTGCAGGATTGTTTTATCTGGCCTTTAATCTTTTCATCAGTGCTTTTGCTCTCGCAATGGCCTCACTTTCTTTCTCATCAGGTTGTTCAACCCATGGATTTGTGACTTTCATGGTTATTTACTCTTTTCCATTGATTTCACTTAATAAGACAGCGTTGGCTACTGCTCTGGGCTCCGGAGGGAGAGAATATACATCTTCTTCATAGCGGTGGTTGTATGGAGATATATTCAACGTTTTGCCGTCGATTACCAATGTGCTGCTTCCACCGGGATCAAAACCCATAGCATAGCGGATTCCCCGGGATTTCATAATGTTCGCAATGTCATGGTGGGTAGCACCAACAGATTCACGGATACGTCCATTTATGGTTATAATTAAAAGATCTCCATTTTTATCGAGGCCAATAGCGATTTTGGGACCTCGGCTATCCAGATAATCTAGACGGGCTGCCTGAGTCCGTATTGAATTCAAAGTTTTCCAGCCCTCTATATCCATATCTATACAAACCTTACCGTTATCTAAATGCTGTGGACCGGCTTCGATTGCCGAATCATAATCTGGCCATCCTATCATCCGAATATCCAGGGTGGTATTTTCTTTCCAACTTTTCGGGAATTTATTTTGAGGAAAGGACAGTGTCAATCCAACAGGCAAAACGGGAATGTCCTGTCCTTTGTGTGTGGCTATGATATCCTTTATTATATTTCCTGCCATCCTCACCAATATTCTTCCATTGCCGGGTATCTCCTGATTTTGATAAAGCATATCATAAAAACACGGATCGTCATTTGGCTCGGATAGATTATAGACTTCGGAACCAAGTGTGATTTTGGAATCACCGTTGGTAATTATCAATCCCTTTGAGCAATTCACTCTTTTGATTTCAAGCCTTCCATTTGCATTTACCAGGAAAGCAGGTTTGCTGTATAAGGGCGGTGATAATACTTTACCGTTACTGATTATTAAGCCGAGTGGAGATCCTATAAATCGTTCAGGAATACCCAGTTTACCGACAAGTTCCGGATTAAGTATATAACCGCCGTTCCAGGCTACTCGGGTTTTAAGTTTTGTCGAATTCACAAATTCCTTTATAAATTCAGTAACTAGTTTCGGCCTATCTGTCGCAGTTACCACATTGAACCGCCAAGATTTATCCGATATGCTGAACCTGATCTTTGCCATTATCCCTGACCAGGGTAATCCATCATCGTATAAACCGTTAAGAGACGTATAAGAGATGACCCTTTTCTTTTCCTTCGGTTTCCCAAGAGTGTTTAATAAAACCGTTAAAGGAGTTCCATTTTTCTCGGCATCTTTTTTAAGAATATTTAATACTTTGTTCTCGCCATACTTACTGCATATGCGTTTATATTTAAGGCCTTGGAGCTCTTGAGAAAAGGATTTACCATCTTGGACAGGAGTCGGATAACTGAGCGTAAATCTTAGACCTGCCGGGACGTGTTGTATATAGGCATTGCCTATGGGTATTCTCATGATCTCTGAGGCTAAAATATGTTTGACGATACCAAGATGGAACCGTTCAAGGTCGACTATATCCGTCATCATGGCCTCATGATCACCAAGGGTGATGATAAATCCATTTGCATCTTTAATTTTTTTAAGAATATGGGCCGCCTTTTGGCCGATTTCATAGAAGTGAATACCAACTGAATGCTGCTTGCTTCCAACGATTTTACAAATTTCATGCTCAAACAGTAATTTTAACTCTTCGTTCTTGCTGTAACAAATATGTGATTTTAATACGTCTGCGGTGATGGACCTTCCTAAAGGTTCTATCGGTGGAATAATGTAAATAGGTTCTAATTCGCGACTTGTGATGTTTCGAATTGTTATTTTTTCATCTCTTTTTAATCCTAAACGAAGTCTCACGGGTTCCAACACGAATAATTCTAGTTCCAGTTCGATCTGTTTACCCGGAAAATAGGCTAAAGGTATGTTTGCTGATATCTTTTCCTCTAAATCTTCGATGTGATTGATACCTATTTCTGCATGGTTTAGCAGTGAATATATATTTTTATGCCAATCGTCATGTATAGTTTTAGAATTCATTATATTTATGACAGCAGGGGGAGAAATGTGTTTTTTAAACAATATGTTTATGACCCCTGTTAATTCTTGTGGAGTATACTCCCGGTAAGGGTATTTAATTTTATTTCTATGCCGGTACGCGAACGAATGGTCCATACGAACAGGAATTTCTCCTTCACGTAGATCAAATAATGAAACCACACTGTTATAGAATTTATGTTTAATTTCTATCGGAATCGGGGAAAGATTTGACTTGCTGTCTACCAATTCCTCAGCGAACTGCATTGCCATACCTCGAATACGTTTTTCCTCAACTCGAAAATAACTTGGATCTATTAAAGATTTTAGAAAAACCATAAAGGCCATTTGTCCATAACCTGCCAGATATTGACGGTTAGACGTATTCATTATATCCTTAGTGTACACTTTATTATTTTCCAGATGGGTTTCGTACTTACGAAAAGCTTTTTTAGCACGATCCATTGGTTTATGGTTGGACTGTATTTGTAAATAAAGTTTATAAATAATATGTTTAAATTCATCCGTTAAAGCTTCAAAACTATATCTTTTTTCAATTACATATCGATTATGCTTGCAGTTTTTTTCAAAACTAATAGGTGAGAATAAATGCTGTTTAACAGATTCCACAATATCCTTGTTTAATTGAGGATCTTTGAAATCGATAGTTTTAAGTCGTAATTCAAGATGTAGATGTTCACCGATCACGTGAGAATAGACTTCTTCAGGTTGATAACGACGACAGAAAATAGGTACACCACATGCAGCTGCCTCAATAATCGGTAATCCTCTTCCTTCTGTCTCACTGGGTAGAACTATCAATTTGGCAATCGAAAATAAATCTCCAATGCCTATTGGCCGTTTAAATCGTTCTCTATAGGTTCGTTTGTCAAATTCGTGGAAAAGAAATCCTAAAAATATTTTATGCCGATAAGATGTATCTACATCTTTTATTAATTTTTCATATCGTTTTAATATTTCTTTGAAGTAATCAAGGTGACCCGTAGCAATAGGGCCGGAAACTATTAGTAGAATATTCAGATCATCATTAGAATCAAAGAATTCATAAAATTCTTCATCTTTGAATAAATTGTACAAAAGTGTAAAGGTGACTTCAATTCTTTTACGGGTAATAATTCTGGTCGGCTGCAATAATATGATAGAGTTGGAATCTATTGTGTATTTAGTCCTGCCATTGACACCGGTTATAAAAGGTTGCAGATCGTCCTTGTTGAATTCAGGTGTGGCAAGGAGTTTCGAGATAGGTTGAACAGATATATGGCTTTTATCATGACTGAACAGGTTATTTAATTGTTTGAAAATTTGATTGGTTCTTTTCTTATCTCTGCTAAATTGATATTGTTTTTCATCAACGGCAGTACCGATCTGAATTACATTGGCCGGATTATGTCCCTCGTCATTGATCAATTTCGAACATTGCCGATGATTTATATTCAATGATAACCATGATCTTGACTCCCAGGGATAAAGCATTTCAATAATAGAAAACACCTCACCAAGATGGTAGTTCTTAAAAAAATGGTCGCGAGGGCCTGGCTTATATCCTTTTACTTTTTGTTCAACCTTGCTGTGACCTCCTTCCCAGTAAAAATCGTGATTATTATTGATTACAGGAATCCCTAAATATTCCGATATAAATACAGTTGATAGTGCAAAGCTAATATTTCCCGGATTGGAATTCGTATTTACCAGATATAAAAGTTTAATATTCTCATTATCTAAATAAGTCCCCAGTTTTTCAGTGATATAAAGAACTTCCTCCCAGAAATCTATTATTAAATCATTATATTTTTTACCACCCCTTTCCAGTTTCTTAAAGAAAAAGTGTTTGTATAGTTTCCAATCATCGAAACTTTCAAATCCGTTTAGTTTAAACCGTTTGATATCCTCTGGAATCAAATGTTCACCTTTTGGAGAAAATTTCCCTCCGATATAATGGATTTGAACACCTTTGAAAATAGACTTAAATACACGAGTATATTTACTGATTTCTTGCGATACACCATCTGTTCCGTATTCGAATGTGCATATCGCCATGGCATTCTTTGCAACTGATGCTATATAATCTTTATACTTTCCATGGATTGTAGTGGAGGGGACAGGCCGGTTTTCCTTAAATCGATCGAGAAAAAGCCCAAGATCGAACCAGGTGTTGATCGTCTCAGATCTTAATTGAGACATCATATCTTTAACGGTCATATCATATACTCCTTATAACCGTACTTTTGCAGTTAAATCTTGAAACCTTTGAAAGTATATTATGAAAAATATGCTTTCGACATTAAGGGGGTAGAGGTAATCATATTATTTTAACCATGAGAAAAGATCAATAGAGAATTGTATTTAGTCGTTTAGCATTATTCGCATATTATACCAGATCAGTGTCAGTTGAAAATATATTCCAATTTCTCGCGCAATACATCGTATGAGAACAATAACTTTCCAAGATTAAAATTATGTTCAACTATTTCTTTTTGTAATTTTTTATCATGGATTATTTTATCGATCTCGCTGATAGCTTTATCGGTCAGGACATTGTCTTCGATCATCACGGTTTTAAAACCCTTGCTTCCGATATCCTCCCAATATACAGGTTTATAATTATTTACTAATATGGGGGTTTTCGACAGTATGGCTTCTATAAATGCATTCCCGAATCCTTCATATTGACTAAAATAAGTACAAGCCGTTGCATTTGCATAAGCATCGGATAAAGAAAATATCTTTTCCCCTTTTACTGTTTTGCCTCTTGTATTTAAAATGCGGCGCTCCGCAAATACGACACGATCTGTTAATTTTCGATTGTCAATAATTTCAATAAGTTCTTTATAATACCCTTTACGGTTATCATCCTTGGCACTGCCTGTGATAACTAGTTTTACTTTTTTGTCGTTTAATAAATGTAAAAGCTCCAGTGCGGTCTCAATACCTTTTCGTTTGACAATTCGCGTGATTTGAAAAAGGGGTATACTTGTATTTTCAAAACCGATCGACGGCAACAATGTCTTATTATAATTGTCCCTTACTCCATAGGGCTTGTCAAAATTCATTACATTGGGGATCATAATTGCATTGATACCGTATCGCTTTTTCAATTCCCGTTTACAGTAGGAATTTATTACCGCATGTTTTGCATGTTGGTTTTGAAGCGGAAATGTTTCAGCGATTATTTTATCAATCTCTGGAAAAGGCGTTTTATATCGGTCACCTCGTTCCCAGTGGAAGTCATGATCATGACAAACTATTGGAATTCCAGTATGTTCAACCAACTTTTTTATAGCCATTCCCATGGTTAAATGAGCTGGTAGTGCTGAAGCATTCTCTACTAGAAGAACCTCTATATTATTTTGCATAATCCATTTAAACATTCTGATAGCAAATCCATCTGATACCCGGTGTAAATGCTCCAGTAATTCTGATGGCTCATCCGGAGGAAAGTAGAATGCACGGTTTTGTTCCCACTCACATTCAGGTGAAAAAAATGAAAGACCCGCCATACATGTTTGGAAATCATCACTAATAATTGATCGTTTGTATCTCCCAGATAGAATATAAATGTCGTGACCCATTTCATTTAGAACGTGGAGCCACTTCTCTGTTTCTAAGGCAACACCATCAACATCGCCTATTCTGCCAATTACTACACCGATTCGCATAGTATACCCCCTATATTTAATTGAATAATAATTTTTATAAAATAATATTTATCTATGCAAAATGCAAGAAAAACTTATTGAAGTAATATCAATATAAGAAACAAAATTATCCAGGGAATCGTGAATGAAGCCCCGGCGAAATTGTAATAGGTCTGGCCAAATTCCATAACCTGTCGCCATCATTTCTTTAACAGGGGGAAGCCTGAGGTAATATAAACTCAAGTTTCGCACCCCCCATGGGGCACGGTACCGCATCCGGTGGGGGGTAAATAAAATTTTTTGGAAAAACAATGAGGCAATCAGTTTGAACCGGTATCCATAAAGTAATCACCGTGCACAGGCACGCGATGGTCTGGTTTCTTTTTATCCTATGCCTGATGCGACTTTCCTTAAAATATCAGATGTGAAACTTGAGTTTGTTATTTAAACGGGCTACTTCACGTTCGCTTCCTTTTCAGCCTCTTCGACAATAGCCCGGATGCGTTCGGCAGCTGATACGGACAATGGTTCCGGTTCGTGATTTTCAAGGATATCGATTGCCCGTGATAGTGCCTTGGCATAACTTTGAGGTTTGCCATGGTTTTCCCAATCCTCTCTGTTATTTCGATCAAACAGGTATGTTTGAGACAGGGATTTCATTTTTAACAATGTTGTATCATGGCTCAAAAACTCGCCAAAGGGACCGATCTCATGTATCAAATCTACTGAAAGTGTTTCTGCGTTCACTTCAATCCCCTGCTTGAGATGTTTGATCATCCGGACGATTTCATCATCCAAAACCGCCTGGCCGAAATCAAATGTAAGCCCGGTCTCCAGCCCTCCGATACCGACGAGTAAACTGGCCCCAGCCATGGCCGCTGATACACCGGTCAGTGCCTTTTCAAAGGCGGCCTGGGCACCGTGCTGCTTGCTGTCCGACGATATTCCGGGAACCAGACACGGCAGTTGATAATATCGGCACAGCCCGGCCACGGATGCTGCGATCAAGGCGGTTTCGGGTGAACCCAGGGGTGAGGTGCCCAACCGCAAATCCATTACGGTGCTGTAACTACTGTAAATAACCGGAGTGCCCTTACGGACCAGTTGTGTTAGAACGATGCCTGCCAGAATTTCGGCATTGGTTTGCACCAGCACACCCGCAAGGTTCACCGGAGCCGTACTCCCGGCCATGGCCATGGATGCGATCATGGTAGAAAATCCAGCGCGTGAAGCTGTCATGATCGCCTCACAAAATTTCCAGGTCAGTTTGAGGGGGCTGGATATCGCTGCAACAAACGTGATGGGCTTTCGCGCTTTCAGGTTCTCTGCTCCGCCCACGGTCGCGGCGGCCATTTCGATAATTTTTTTTGCCTCCCATTCGCTTTCCGGTCCGTGGAAGCAGTGTTTGGCGGTATTGTTAAAACAGGCCTCGGCGGTATGCAGGTGCATTACTTTCGGCGGCTGGTCGAGCGGGTACACCGCCCGTGAATATACGCTCACCTCATTTAAGGCGTCACACAGTCGGGCGCTGGCGGCAACATCCGCCTTGGTGGATTTTCGGAACACGCCGGAATACGGGTCGATCACGTTAATACCGCCGCCGAAGTTGAGGTAAGCATTCTTATTGTCTTCGAGAAGAATATCGCAGTCCGGGTTTCGGCCGGAAAGCATCACCTTTTCCGGCGCCGATTGAATGGCATCCTCAACGATTCGGGAAGGTAGTTTGACGATATTGTTTTTTTCATCAACCACTGCACCACAACTGCCGAAAACTTCCAGGGCTTGCTGATCCTCCACAAAGACTCCTGTTTTCTCCAGGACCTGCAAAGTGGCCAGGTGAATATCCATGTAGGCGTTTTTAGTATGCAAATTGAGTCCACACACAGCCGATTGCATTTTACCATTAAAGAAATCATACATCTGACGTTCCTCCGTATTAAATTGAAAGCGATGTTCGACCTCGAGTTTTCACCTATTATTGCAACTGATTAAGTGCTTTTTCGCCATTTCCGGCCCTTCTGTTTCTGACATATCGGGATAAGCCAATCCAAAGCGGTGATCCTCTTTGGATTCACATAATCTTAGGGGGGCGACGCCGGATACCTGAAAGCGCATTTCCTGCGATGGCGACCATAAGAATTGCGCCACCGACAAATGTCCAAACACTGGCTATTTCCCCAAGGAAGACCCACACCCAAAACGGGCCGAGCAAAACCTCTGTCATGCTCAGCAACGCCAGTTCCGCGGCAGGGACAACTTTGCTTCCGAAGGTGTAAATGGACAACCCCAATCCAAGCTGAAACACGCCCATGAACATGGATACGCCAGAATCCCAGGGCGACAGGATGATTGATTGGTCGAGAAGCCTGCACATCGCAAGCGCGGTGAAGACGGCAAACACGCCGGCCAAAAATACAGCGGGCAGCATATCTTCCAGTTTGCGCCAGCGAAGGGCGATAGTAAAAACGGCAAACCCCATCGCCGATAGAACAGCCGCAGCGTTTCCGGCCAGCGCACCTACGGCCAGTCCTTCCCGGAGCATTATCACCATACCCAAGCCCGCAACGGCGATGGCAATCCACGTGGCCTTACGCACAGGCTCTTTCAGGATGATCCAACTTAGAATGGCTGTGAAGAAAGGTGCGGTGGCAAACAGGAACACGGCGTTTGCGACAGTGGTTGACTGAATGGAGAAAATCCCACCGGCAAAAGCGAACACCAGTCCCATCGCGCCGATCGCGGCCGGCACTCCGGCCTTGCGGACATTTTCTAAGGGCCGGTTTTTCGAGCGATAGGCGATGAAAAGGAATAGAATTGGCGTCATGGCGGCGGATCGGTAAAAGAGGATCTGCCAGGTTTGTGCTTCTTCGATCAGCCGGATCATCAAACCCGTCGTTGACCAAATAGAGCCAGCCAGAAGCACCAGAAAAACACCGGATCTGTAAGTTAATCCAGCCATTGCCATTTGATAAGAATTTCCTTTTTGAGATCGTAGTATGGGAAAATTTGAGGTTGTGTGCCGTAACAGGATGCATCCCAGTATGTAGTAGGGGCGGATATCAAACAGCAACGGTACTGCGACAACCGATAGTTGGATTCAGATATTGGATACCGGTCGTATTGTCAAGACGGAATTTTGCGATAAATTGGGTAAAAATCGGGGATTTTTGGCGTAGGGAATCTGTATTCCCGAATGTGGTTCTAAAAATAGATCTCCACCGAGGAATCCGGATCTATAATCCTCCAAAGGCGGACAAGTGTAGTCACCCCAACTGGACCCTGGCTGCTCGTCATATGAGGGCAAAACATCGACGGATGGGCCATGGGCAACGAGGATGGGTTTTAAGATATTTGAAACCCGGGTGCAGAATGCTTCCATAAACCGATACAAGTGCGGGGCATCAAGAAAACTGCAACATTGTAATTATATTCCTCGCGTTTTGATAATCAGGAATATTGCACATTGATAGACACTATTCCTGCGATAACAAGAAATGCATAAATAAGGGGAAACCCCTATTTCTGGATTCTGAAACAGTACTGGAAATTTATGGTTTGATGAACATTGCATTCGCTTTTCCTCGGAAATTTACGACCAGGAATAGTGCATATCCATTACACGTATTCCTGTCGTTGGCATTGAGTTTTAAATGGGCTATATTTGTTCTTTCAAACAGGCACGATTATCCCGGGTTTTGCAGGAAAGCAAACGTTGGGTATCTGTTTTGTCAATCTCAGGTCCTGGGAGGGTAGCTTATTGTCGAGACTTGTTAGAGGTATCTGGATTCGTAACGGGCGCTTCAGCGGAGAGGCTCTGCCGAGAGGGGAAGCATAAAAGACACTAAAAACGATATCTTCTTAACTGAGCAAACTTTTTACCCCCCCTTAAAGTTTATCAAAAGAAATCCATACAATCGGGTCAATTTAAGTTCCCAGGTTGTTTTCCCTACCGCATAGCCTATTACCATTCCAAACCCCGCTTTCTCAGCAACTGTTGGGCGCTTTTATGCCCCTTCCTAGCCGCCTTTCGATAATTTTCTTCAGCTTTACGGTCATCTTTCTGAACACCGAAACCTTTCTCGTACATAAAGGCCAGTCTACTTAATCCATAAGGGCTCCCCTTAAGGTCATCCAAGAATTTCCCAATTTGTCAGCATCTCGTATCGCATACAAAGGAGAAATGTGCACACTGTTGGGCTGAAAAGAACATCGAAACAGGTATGGTATTTGGCGGAGTTTTTCAAAGTACATGCCACAGTTGTTGAAAACATTTAACCAATTTGAGAAAGAACATCCAAATGCCTCAACATTGCAGGCTTTTCGATACCAAATTGCTCAGGCCTACTGGGATAATAAAAATTGGAACAAATCCCTGGAATAGTTGAATTTGATAATTAAAAAAACAGGCGATAGGGACAGTTTCTATAGGGATTCAGCAATGAAAAGACTGAAGTGATTTAGAAAAAGCAAGGTGTCCGATGAAGCAAACGAGATGCGCTAGGTAATTTAAGTAAAACGCTTTGGGGAAGTAAAGTGGGAAGTTGCGGGCGTTGATGAAAGATTGATATATTATCTGATTATGTTTCAGCTAATTTTTCTGTGAAAAGCAGTTTTATCACCTGGAGGGCGATTTCCTTTTCCTCGTTTGTGGGTATGACCAATATGTTCACCCGACTGTCCTTATGCTGAATTTCTCTGATTGTCTGATTTCCGGCTGCATTCTTCTCCGAATCGATGACAATTCCCAATTCTTCAAGATTCTGGCATACCATTTTTCTAACAAGCGGAGCGTTTTCGCCAATGCCAGCGGTAAATATAATGGTATCCAGCCCTCCTAGGGCCGCGGTGTAGGCGCCAAGATACTTTTTGATCCGGTAAACAAACGTACGAATGGCGGTATCTGCAAGCTGGTTACCATTTTCTCTGGCAGCAAAAATATCGCGCAGGTCACTGCTTCCGATCCCTGCCAAACCGAAAAGTCCGCTTTGCTTATTCAGCAGCTCCCTGACCTGTTGGGGTTCAAGCTTTTTGTGCTCAATCAAATAAAAGACGATGGCCGGATCTATATCACCACTTCGGGTTCCCATTATCAACCCTTCCAGAGGCGTAAACCCCATGCTGGTATCGATACTTTTGCCACGGTCAATGGCCGTGATGCTGCATCCGTTGCCGAGATGACAAGAGATGATTTTCAGATCATCTGCCGGCCGGCTGAGAAAGTCGGCCGCTGCATGGCAGACGTAATGATGACTGGTCCCGTGAAATCCGTACCTGCGGATTTTATCCTCGGAATACATTTGATACGGTAATCCGTAAAGATAGGCATGGGCTGGAATAGTGGTATGAAAGGCCGTATCAAAGACCGCTACCCCGGGGATGTCCGGGAAATGTTTTTCGCAAGCCACAATCCCCGTGAGGTTCGAGGGATTATGTAAAGGGGCCAATGTGGAATATTCTTGAATAACCTGCTTTACCCTCCTATCGATAATCACCGAAGCGGTTATTTTTTCACCGCCGTGCACTACCCGGTGGCCGATGGCAACCACTTGGTTTTTATCCCGAATCACGCCATCTGCTTTATCGGTGAGTAACTTTGTAATTTCGGCCACGGCTTCACCGGTATCCCTGACCTGCACCGGTTGATGAACCTTATCTCCCCTATGGTTGTCGTAAACCATTTTGGTCCCTTCAAACCCTATCCGTTCAACAATTCCGCCGGCAAGGCGACTTTCCCCAAGGAGCTTGAAAAGGGCAAATTTTACAGAAGAACTGCCTGTGTTTAGGACCAATATCGTCATAAGCGCCCTGGTTTTCGGCAAAGAGATGCCTGTATGCTTGGCTGAAAATTTAGTGCGATTTTAATATGATACAACATCTTTTCATTTTGTTTATGTGTTATTCTGTATAAGAATCTGCAACTTCCAAAGCCCGGTCCATGATGGCCACTCCTTCATCTATTTCATCCTTGGAGATTATCAGCGGCGGTGCCATGACGATGACGTTGCCCGGATTTGCCGCCATGGCCATCATTCCCAGCTCGCCCAGCTTTTTGGCGACTTCAAGCTTGGGATTACTCCCGGGTCGAATTTTAGCATCTACGGAGGTTAGCGGCTCCTTGGTTTTTTTATTCTTCACCAATTCCAAACCCACGAACAAACCCAGACCCCGCACATCCCCTAGGCAAGCGTGTTTTTCTTTCAGCTCCATCGACTTTTGCAAAAGATATTGCCCCAGTTCGGCTGAATTTTCGATAAGGTTGTCCTCTTGATAGATTGGAATGACAGCCAACGCAGTGGCACATCCCAGTGTATGGCCGGCATAGGTTGCACCATGACTGAAGAACCGGTGCCTAAAATGGTCACCAATCTCCTTTCGAACAATGGTTGCACCCAAAGGAAGGTAACCGCAGGTCATTCCCTTAGCAATGGTCAAAATATCAGGCACAACATCCCAGTGGTCCATTGCAAACCATTTACCGGTCCGCCCAAAGCCGGTCATGATCTCATCGGCGATCATGAGAATACCCCATTTATCGCAGATCTTCCGGAGGTGTGGAAAGTATTCCGGAGGCGGAACAATTACGCCGTTGGCGCCGGTTACCGGCTCGAAAATAATACCGGCGACTTTTTCGCCCCCACCCTCCAGTTCAATGACTTCGTCTATGTATCTTACACATTGTAATTTGCAATCCGGATACGCCAGGCCGAACATGCACCGATAGCAGTATGGCTGAGGCACCCGAACCGGCTCAGCCCCCCCAGACTCCTGTGCCCAACCCCTGGCATCACCGGCCGAGAGACTCATAGAAGCGGCAGTGCCTCCGTGGTAGGTTCTGAAACGGGTGATCATCTTCCGACGACCCGTATATTGATGTGCAATCTTTATTGCTGTTTCATTTGCCTCGGTGCCTCCCAGTGAGATAAAAGAACGGGATAAATCACCTGGTGTGATTTCCGACAGCATTTTGGCCAGCAACGCTCTTGGTTTTGTGGACATGCTCGGCGCAAAAGATGTGAGCCCCCTTGCTTGCCTGCAGATGGCGTCTATAACCCGGGGATCCTGGTGCCCGATATTGTGGCTCACAAAACAGGAGCTAAAATCGAGTCTCTCCCTCCCATCTTCAGTGGTAAATCGAACCCCTTTTGCTGAAACCACCCGGGGTGGTGACCGGTCAGGCTGAAAGGACCAGGAATGAAAATTGTTTTCGATTTCGTATTGATCCAAATCCGTCGGTTCCGCCGGTATTTGCTTTAAGTCCTGCATCTTGTTCTCCTAAAATGAATACGTAATTTTAGTTTCACACCTCCAATCCACCGGAGCGTCACATCCGGATCTTCTTAAAATCAAAGGTGCGAAACTCGAGTACCTACGTTTCAGAAAAAAGGAGACCGGTAAATACCGATCTCCTAATAAAGTTTGGTGGCATCGAATCAGTTCGCATTCAGGTGTGCGTACTTTACCATGTACCGTTTGGGCATTTCAAGCGCATCCCTTCGGAAAGGCTCGGCCAACACTTCCTTTCCGCCCTGGACAATCGCATTGATCACGCATGGTTTACCTGAATCAATGGCCGCTTTGACCGCATCTCCGACCTGGTCGGGGTGATCTATCCTGAAGCCCAAAGCCCCCATATCTTCTGCCAACTTTGCATAATCGGGATTGCCCGGCAGATTGGTGCCCACATAACGATTGTCAAAAAAATCCACCTGGTTCTTCTTTTCAGCGCCCCATTCATCATTGGTGGCCACGATAGCAACCACGGGGATTTTCTCACGAACAGCCGTCATCACTTCGGCCAGCCCGCTGATTCCGTATGCGCCATCACCTTGGAACGCGACCACCGGTGCATCCGGCTTGCCGATCTTGCAACCCAGGGCTGCACCATAAGCAAAACCGCAGTTCCCCCAGGACAGCGCTGAAATGTGTTGACGGATCCCCTCAAACTTCAGATAGGCGTTAATCATCGACGAATTGTTACCGATATCGGTTGTGACGATGGTTTCTTTTGGCAAAACCCTCGTCCATTCCTTGTGGAAACGGCGGGGGTGCATGGGTGCGGATTGTGAACTAGAATTCCACCCGTTTAGTTCATCACCCCATATCTCTTTCTCTTTTTGAACATCCGCCAAACGCTCGATATTTTTTTCAATATCGGGCGAAAGTTCCTTTACCCGTTTGACCAAGGCATAGGTGAATTCCTTGACGTCCCCACAACTATAGATATCAGCCTTTTTGGAAAGTCCCAAAGCAGCAATGTTGACATCACATTGAATCAGTTTCGCATTTTCGGGCCAGTACACCATGTCATACTGGGGAAGGGTACCAAAAGGACCGAGCCGGGTACCTAGGGCGATAATCACGTCGGCCTTTTTTAAGGTTTTCATGGCTGCTTTCGAGCCGCAGTAACCGATGGGACCGCAGGCCAGATCATGGCTGGCTGGAAAAGTGTCGTTATGCAGGTAGCTGTTAACGACCGGCGCCGTAATATATTCGGCCAGGGCCTTTACTTCTTCAACGGCGTTGGCCTGAGACACGCCGCCACCGGAGACGATCACCGGATATTGTGCTTGTGAGATCATTTTGGCAGCAGCCTCGAGATCTTCCATGGATCCAATACCCTTTTTGATGACCGGTGTTTGATAAATCTCGTCCGCGCATTCTCCATAAAAAAGCTCCCGGGGTATGTTCAACTGTGTCGGTCCGTTAAAGTTCTTGGCCATGTAAAATGCGCGGCGTGTCAGTTCCGCCATCCGCTGAGGCTGAGGAACCCTAACCTGGTAGACGGTTTGTTTCTCAAACATGGACATCTGATCCAACTCCTGGAATCCGCCGGTACCAATACCCATGGAACCTGTCTCCGGCGTTATGGCGACAACCGGTGAATGCGCCCAGTAGGCAGCGGCCAATGCGGATACAAAATTGGCGATACCGGGACCGTTCTGGCCTATGCAGATTTGTGGTTTCCCGGTCACCCGGGCCATACCGTCGGCTGCGTGAGTTGCAGCCTGTTCATGGGCGACGGGAATAAAGCGAATGCCTGCATCCGGAAAAAGGTCCAATGGATCCTCGTATGCAGAGCCGACAATGCCGAAAGCGTATTTTACGCCCTCGGCCACAAGGGTTTCCACAAAGGCTTCACTAGGTGTCATTTTTAGTTTGGTCATAGCGTTCTCCTTATTTGGGGTTGCTTGGATGAATCAAAATGGATGTCCCACCAAATTTTATTGTAATGAAGCAGCTTGTAAAAACGCTTCACATGGAATACTATGATCCCATTGAATCGAAACAGCGAGTACATTTTCCATAGCTTGCAGAAGTGAAGCGAAGATCCCGAATCGGGGCAGCAGGGTTCTTCAATTTATTAGCCCGTTTCTGAATTGTCAACACCAAAATCCATAAAGGAATATAGGTGCAGAACAAAGGGTCTATTTGGTATATAAAATCAGCTCTTCGCACCCATGACATATCAAGCAATTCGTCACAACATTTTTGTGCTTCGTTGGTGCCGTTATCCGAAATCACGATTGCTGATAAACATGAATGAGGTATGTCGGCTAATGGAAAACCACCTATAATTGAGGCATTTAAAACGACACTACTATTTTTCAACACGATCGTTAAATCCATTATATCTTTCATTGGCTGGTGAGCAGGCGATTGACATAACATGTGAGGCAACATGGGCCGTTTGCCCTAGACCATAATCGGGTCAATTTCACCTTTTATCGCCCGCAATAACGTTTGTCCGGCCCTCATGCCTGTTTCGTACATATCAACATGGGGATATGTTCGATATGCGGTGATCACGGTAGCATTTTTAACCATCTCTTCACTAAGATTCGTATGAAAATCCAAGGCTACTGCTATGGGAAGATTAGGGACAGATTTTCGAATCCTTGCGAGCAATTTCTCTTCGCCGTCGTAATTATCCTCCACTACCATAGCACCATGTAAATCTAGAAAAAGGGCGTCACATCCAGATTCAACTGCGGCACAGATTTCTTCGACAAAAACCGTGTGGGCATCGGCCGATACATTACCTCCGGGTTCAGCAGATCCGGCAATGGGCGTAACGATTTCAGCCCCTTCTTTTTCTGCTAAATCGATAAACGCTGCTATCGCATTGCTCGTGCACCGCCACGCATCAATAACGGCTTGTCCACGGTGCGGACCTCCGTTGCGGTTGAAAGCTTCAAAAGGGGTTGGAAGAGGAGAAAAGGTATTTGTTTCGTGCTTCATCATTGCAATGACAAATTTCATTAAAACACCTCATTGCCAAGCTAAGCATCTGCTTGTGGATAAATAGAAAAAATATTTTCGCAAAAACTTTCATTTCAAGTTTCAATTAGACTCAGATTATTAATGGCTTAAAAAGATGGCCTTTTATGAGACCAGGGCTTCTCAACTTCAATTGCAGCAGCAGCCAATAAGACATCTTTTTCTTTCAGCCAAGGGCCAACGATCTGGAGGCCGACTGGCAAATCATCTTTTGTCCAACCACATGGTATTGAAATTGCAGGATTTCCTGACATATTAAAAGGATGCGTATATGGATACCATGCACCGCGTAGACTCCCAGAAATTTCGCCATTAACAGTTATGGGGTCTAAGGCATTGTGAGTCGCTTCTAGTGCCGGGCTGCTGAGAGTTGGCGTGATCAACAAGTCAAATTTATTAAAGAAATTTTGGATTTTTTGAAAGAGTTGACTTCGCATATAAATGGACTTCTGCAAATCTGTCGCTGCATATTGATTTCCTTTTTCAATGGCGTAGCGTAAAGAAGGATCAATTTTTTTTTGATAACTCTCTACATATTGGTTTAATCTGGCTGCCAAGTTTGAATACATTAGCACAAGATAAAAGTCTTCAAAAGATTCAAAATCTGGGGCAACCTCCTCAATTTCACAACCAAAATTGTCAAAAACCTTTAATGATGCCTTCGTAATTTCAAGAACTTCACTTTCTACTTGTGTATTGCCTAAGGTCGCACTCCAAGCCACTTTCATTCCCTTAAGCAATTTTGAACCTTTATTAATAATCACAGTTTGATAATCATCTTTAAAAAGGCCACATGAATGAGGATCTCCTATATCGGGTCCAGCCATAACATCAAGCATTAGAGCTGCATCGGAGATAGTGCGTGTCATTGGACCGATGTGTGATAAATTACCAAATAAGTCAGGGGATTGTGGATGTGGCACTCTTCCAAGAGTTGCTTTTAGACCTATAATCCCGGTGCAACTAGCAGGAATTCTAACAGAACCTCCACCATCTGTTCCCACTGCCAATGGTCCCAAACCTGCTGCTACTGCTGCACTGGCACCACCGCTTGATCCACCTGGTGTCCGTTCCAGATTCCATGGATTGCGCGTAATGCCGAAAAGCGGACTATCGGTTAATGCTTTATGGCCGAATTCAGGTGTGGTAGTTTTGCCAATCAAAATGCCCCCAGCCTTTTTGAGTCGATGGACACAAGGGGCGTCTTCAATAGGTATATTATTTTCAAATATATATGATCCAAACGTAGTTCGGACATCTTTTGTGATGAGCAAATCCTTTACAGAAAATGGTACGCCATGCAGAAGGCCAAGAGTGTCATTTTTAACTACGTCAGATTCAGCTTTTTGTGCGGCTTTCAGCGCATTATCAAGGCACAGATCGGAGAATGCATTTATTAAGACATTATATTGTTCAATTCTCGATATGATAGCATCCATTATTTCTACTGGGGATATTTCTCGCTTTTTCACCAGCCGGGCTAGGTCAGTTGCTGAAGTGAAACAAATATCATTTTTGTTCATCTTATTTTTCCCCCTCAATAAAAAAGGTTTTTCAAAGCGCCTTTTAGTTCTGATCAACAGTACATCATCACTTTATTCTTCAGTACCCTATCCATTCGTTCCATTATTCGTCAAAGCCATCACAATTTTATTGTCGCTTTTTAAAATAATTGAATATCCAAAATCGAGATCTTTGTCTAACGAATTTATAGGATAAAATGATTATAATATCAAAATCACTGTTGTCCGGTTTAAATTTTGAAATACCATTTAACCAATTGATATTAATTGATATATTGACAAAATTAAAAAGGATCGATTTGAATTTGCCCTAAACCTGATTTTGTGATTCCTTCACAGAAAAAGATGTGAAAGGAGTCTCGTTATGAACAAAGGGCAAACCGTTTTTTCTCAGATTATAGATTTCCTTCCTCAGAAAAAATTTCGTCAATGTGTCAATCGTTATGACGGTAATCACCGTGTACGCTCTTTTACATGCTACAATCAGTTTTTATGTATGGCTTTTGCCCAACTGACTTACCGTGAAAGTTTGCGAAATATTGTATGCTGTCTGCGGGCCATGCATGAGAAGCTTTACCATGTGGGCATAAGAGGTAAGGTTTGTCGAAGCACTTTGGCCGATGCCAATGAAACTCGCGATTGGCGGATCTACAGCGATTTTGCCCAAAATTTGATTCATGAGGCACGCCGCCTTTATGCCGAAGATGACTTCGGTCTTGAATTGAAGGATACTGTTTATGCCTTGGATTCATCTACGATTGATCTTTGCCTTTCGGTTTTCCCATGGGCTCGGTTCCGCAAAACAAAGGCTGCCGTGAAAATACATACGCTATTAGATTTGTGCGGCAGTATTCCGACTTTCATTTGGATTACTGACGGTAAAGTTCACGATGTCAATGTTCTCGATCATCTCGTACCTGAACCTGGAGCAATTTATGTCATGGATCGAGCATATTTGGATTTTCAGCGACTATATCATATGCACCAATGCTCGGCTATATTTGTGATTCGTTCCAAGACCAACACAGGGCTCTGCCGTATATATTCACATAAAGTGGATAAAACCACTGGCGTCAGGTATGATCAAACAGTTTTACCAACTGGGTTTTATACCAAAAAGGACTACCCGGATAAGCTGCGTCGCATTAAATATTTTGATGCTGAAAAAATTTGAGAAAATGCCCATATATCAAGCGTTGACAGAAAGTGATTACAAAAACCAAATTACCAGTGACCATATCCAATTGAAATTATTCGATTGTTAACCGGACACTACGGTATCAATATATGAAATTATTTTTTTATATTATAAAAACTTTTGCTTGACATTTATCATCTAAAATGGTTTTTTAAAAAAGAATTTTAATGATAAAGTGGTTTTTATTTATTGTGATAATATTTTTTTATTGAACTTATATAAGCACATAATTTTTTCATGAAATCCTCTAACCACTATTATAATCAGAAAAATATAAGTACAAAAGGTGTACAAACTATATTTCGGGCTATATCGGTGTTAAACGAGGTAGCAAAAAATAATGATCAAGGAACAGCTTTATCGAATATAGCCCGATTCGTTAATCTTAATGTTTCTACAACCCATAGAATATTATCCGCTCTGAAGTCAGAAGGATTTATTGATCACGATCCCAGTTCTAAACTTTACCACACTGGAATAGCTCTATATCATCTTGGATCCTCAGCTCATCAATTTTCTATTTGTAACCATTTCCGCGATCCTTTAGAAATCATAGCCAATAATACTAAGGATACTACGTTTCTTCAAATTCGGGCTGGATACGATGCTCTCTGTGTTGATCGTGCAGAGGGCAAGTTTCCTATAAGAACCTTAACTTTTGATGTAGGCTCCCGAAGACCGCTCGGCATTGGTGCCGGCGGGTTGGCGCTAATTTCTTTCTTACCAAATGAAGAGATTCAAGAAATAATCAACGCTAATAAAAGGCGATACTCTTACTCTAATAATCGTACGCCAGAGGAAATAAGGGCGTTTATTTCACAATCCCAGAAATTAGGTTATGCCCTTAGCAAAGGTAATGTAACACCTGGTGCAACCGCTGTGGCTTTACCAGTTTATGATGATTACGGTAATGTTATAGCAGCGATTAGTGTGGCAGCAATTGATCAACGTATGGGTAAAGAACGAATTAAAAAAATAGCACGCATAATTAAATCAGAATTGGAGATACACCCTTCATATCGGATAAAAAAAGAATCTATGCTAAAAGGGATCAAAAATTGTCGAAAAAGCAACCATATTTTTCGTTCAACTGCAAAACTCAAACAAAAAAGGAGGTCATCATGAAAGAAAAAGAAACTTATTTAAAGGAGGTCATCATGAAAGAAAAAGAAACTTATTTAAAAGAGATTACAAGACGGACTTTTATTAAAGGTTTGGGTGCGGGTGCAGCTTTGACAATGGGGAGTGGCCTTTTCCCTGCAATCTCCAAGTCAAAATTAGTGGGTAGCGTCCCACCTTGGAAGCTTGTTTGGAGCATCCCTTCACCTTTTCAAGGATTGGATCCTCACACAGCCGGGGATGATGCGCCGTATTCATTTAAAATGAATTTATATGGTCAACTTTACCGCTACCAGGACAGCCCTCCAAAAATAGTGCCTTGGATAGCTAAAGGTTACGACGCGGATCCCGGCGGAGAACAATTTACTGTTTATCTCAAAGAAGGGCTTAAGTTTCATGACGGTAATGAGATAACAGCAGAAGACGTTCGTTTCAGTGTGGAGAGGACCATTGAAATGAAAAAGCAGGTCGGAGGGACGCTAGCGCCGATTCTTGCTAAAGATTCAGTGAAAGTTATCGATAAATATACTTGTCAATTTAATCTGCGAAGACCTAGTGGATATTTCATCGCCGCGTTGCCGATGCTTGCCATCGTGAACTCTAAACTCCTCAGAAAGCATGATAAAGATGGGGATTATGGTGCAACATGGTTGACCGATCATGAGGCAGGCTCTGGTGCATATATACTGAAAAAATGGGATTTTGCTAAAGGATGGATTGGTGTTCAGTGGCCGGCTTGGCCAGGAGGCTGGTCAGGAAAGCATTTAAAAGAAATCGAATTCAACACGATTATAGAAGTATCAAGCAGGATTTCAGCATTATTGAAAGGTCAATCCCATGCACTCGAATTATTTGTACCACCCGACCAACTTAAAAAACTAAAAAAGAATCCCAATGTTAAAGTAATTCCCAATACGAGCTTAAGCACATTCTTTATTCGACTTAATTACATAAGACCGCCAACAAGCAATATTCATTACAGAAAAGCACTAAATTATGCTTTCCCCTACGATCCTTTTATAGAAAAAGTCATGCAAAATAATGTTGTACGTTCAGAGGGAGGTCCACTGCCAAACAAGATGTGGGGACGGCCAAAAGGTTTGGAAATTTATAAAACTGACATTGAAAAAGCCAAAAAAGAATTGGCTATCGCCAAAAAGGAATTGCCTCCCGAAGACTTCAATCGAGAAGTTACCGTTAAGGCAATTAAGGGCTATGGTTCCACAAAACTCGCTGCGCTTTACCTCGCAGATGCAGCCGCAGAATTAGGGCTTAAATTTAAGATTGTAGAAGAACCATGGACTGTCCTTAGTAGTGCCGCCAGAGAAAAGGACACAACCCATGATATCTGGATGCACTGGCGCAATGCCCATATTGTGGATCCAATCTCATGGATTGGCAGGCTTTATACACCGGAATACCAAGGAGCTTTTGATGGTTCTACATTCTATGATAACCCCAAGGTAACTCCGCTTTTAATAAAAGCCAGTAGTATCGCGAGTCAAGATGAAAGAAAGAAGCTTTATGAAAAAGCTTGTAGTCTGATCGTGGAAGATGCTGCCGACATCTGGATTTCTAATGAAATGCTGAACGGAGTTTTTACTTCTGATGTTCATGGTTGGCGGTATTGCGATGTCGCATTCGGCTGGGATGTTTACTCTATGTGGAGAGAGTAGTCTTCAAATTGGACATGGCTATCCGGCTAACTACCGGATAGCCCAATATTTGATTCAAGAGTAAGTATTTCAAATGAAGATAATTTCGTTTGTAATTAAGCGTCTACTTGCAACAATTCCAACCTTGTTCGGACTTCTAGTTCTCATTTTTACACTTTCGAGAATAATTCCAACAAGCCCTATAATGGTTATTGCAGGCGAGTTTTCCACTCCCGCTCAAATCAAAGCTCTGGAAAAACGCTATGGCTTTGACCAGCCTTTATACATTCAATTTTTTAATTATTTAAAAAAGATTTATCGAGGTGATTTGGGGGTTTCTCTTCGGTCCAATCGCCCGGTAATTAACGAGTTAAAAAGGAGATTGCCACCTACCTTTGAATTGGTAATTACCGCAACAGCAATAGCTGCTTTATTGGGAATCCCTTTAGGTATTATCGCAGCTCTCAAAAGAAATTCATGGATTGATCATTTTTTGAGGGGCTTTACCGTTGCCGGGGTGGCCGTTGCGAGTTTTTGGTTAGGCATCATGCTTCAATTAGTATTTAGCCTATATTTGCAAGCCTTCCCTTTGGGGGACCAGATGACAGGAGCGGTTCCACCCCATGTTACGGGGTTTATGGTTATTGATTCCATACTAGCATTTGATGGAGCCCTACTTTTAGATGCGATTCACCACCTTGTGCTGCCTGCAGTTACGCTTTGCATGCCGGGTTTGGCTTCTTTTGCCCGTTTTACAAGATCCGGGTTTTTAGGAGTATTGCAAAGTGATTATATCGTTTACAACCAATCAATGGGCATACCAAAAAGAAAAATTATATGCAAATATGCGTTTAAAAATGCAATTGTAGCGACAGTATCTCAGGTGGGACTAATTTTTGGGTTATTGCTGGCGAATACGGTAATTGTTGAATATATCTATTTTTGGCCGGGACTTGGCACCTATATGGTAGATGTGATGCTTTTTTTTGACTACGAAGGGATTTTAGGATCCACACTTTTTATCGGATTAGTTTTTTTGATAATTAATATCATTGTGGACGTCGTTCAGGCATATTTAGATCCCAGGATAGTCGAAAAGCTGTGAGGCCGAAATATGTGGTTCATTGCAAAAAAATTTCTTCAGGATATATCTGGTACGATTGGGGCCATTATCGTTCTATTACTTATTGGTACTGCGATCCTCGCACCTATAATTGCGCCGTTTCCTGAGGATGTGTCGAGAGCCCATATTATGACTCGACTTGAACCTCCAAGTTGGAATCATCCATTCGGAACAGATGACGCTGGCAGGGATGTGCTCAGCAGGGTCATTTTTGGTAGTCGCGTAACCATTATCATAGTATTTTTCGCCACAACGATGTCGGGCGTAATTGGAATATTTATTGGAGTACTTGCTGGCTATTATTCAAGTTGGCCATCTATTGGTGTCATGCGGATAGCCGATATATTTTTATCTTTACCACAGATTATTTTGGCTCTCGCTTTAGCGCAAGCCTTTGGCCCTGGCATACCAAACTTAATTATGGCGCTTTCCCTATCCTACTGGCCTCTGTTTGCCAGAATCGTTTATGCAGAGACGATGACAATAAAAAACAGACTCTTTGTTGAAACTACTATTGCAATAGGCGCAAACAACTTTAGAACATTAGTACTTCATATATTGCCCAACCTCCTACCTTCTATTATTGTCAGAACTACCATCGGTATGGGCACAACGATTTTGGTGGCAGCCACCTTAGGTTTTCTAGGTGTTGGCGCGCAGCCCCCTACCCCGGAATGGGGAAAGATGGTGGCTGATGCTAGAGAATATTTGCCTGATGCATGGTGGTTCGCTACTTTCCCTGGGCTGGCAATATTTGTTGTTGTTATGGCATTTAATATGATGGGTGATGGCTTAAGAGACATTATTGACCCCAAGTTAAGAAGATCAAGCAGAAAATAGCAAATTCAAGGAGCACCATAATTTGAATCTTTTGGAGATAAAAAATTTAGAGGTTCATTTCACAACGGACCATGGTGTCGTTATGGCCATAGATAGGATCAATCTTTCGATTGAAAAAGGCGAAATAATGGGTCTAGTAGGAGAAAGCGGCTGTGGAAAGACTACGATAGGTAAATCTATACTCAGAGTTTTGCCGGAACCAAGTGGAAAGATTGTATCTGGGGCTGTTTTTTTTGATGAGAGGAACCTTCTAGACCTTAGCGAGAAGGAGCTCCATCTAAAAGTCAGAGGTAGGGCAATTACAGTCATTCCTCAGGATCCGAGTACAAGCTTTAATCCAGTTTTTACCATTGGCTCTCAGTTTCTGGATATCATAAAATACAAAGTAAATTCAGAACCGTATGACAATAAAAGGAATATAAAAGCACCTAAGAGACCAACATTTCTAAAAAGTAGAGCGCGAAATAAAAAGATTGTTGAAATGCTTAAAAGTGTGCAGATATCTACACCAGAAAAACAAATTCGAAAATATGCACACGAATTCAGTGGGGGACAACGTCAAAGAATAATGATCGCCATGGCACTGGCTCCAAAGCCGGCTTTGATAATTGCAGACGAAGCAACCACAGCTCTCGATGTGACGATAGAAGCTCAAATTTTAGTTCTATTAAGAAATCTCACAAAAGAACACCATACTTCAGTACTTTTCATTACTCATGATTTAGCTGTTGCAAATGAGATCTGCGATAGAATTACAGTTATGTACGCCGGGCAAATCATGGAGTCAGCACCGACAGAATCATTCTTTTCGTCTCCATGTCATCCTTACACAAGGGGACTTTTAAATAGCCTGCCTAATCCAAAGGGAAACATTAAAACAATTAAAGGGGAAATACCACCCTTGATCAATCCTCCGAAAGGATGCCGTTTTCACCCCAGATGTCCACGAATGTTACCAATATGCAAAGAAAAGTTGCCTGAGGCTATAGAGATCACAACCGACCACTTCGTTCGATGTTTTAACCACTTTGCGGATTGAAAAATTGATCACAAGCACCAAAGAAAATTCAAAACATAGCCCTATTTTAAGTGTTCAACATTTAAAAAAATATTTTCCTATAAGAAACACTTTTTTGAAACGCCGAGTCGGATGGCTAAAAGCTGTTGATGGAGTGTCTTTTGATATATTTCCCGGTGAATTGATGGGCTTGGTAGGTGAAAGCGGCTGCGGCAAGTCAACTCTTGGGAAAACTATTTTAGGAATGTATAAACCTAATGAAGGTAAAATCTTATTTAAAGATAAGGATATTATCAAACTCTCTATTGATGAAAAGAGAAAGATGCGAAGAAAAATCCAATATGTCTATCAGGATGCGGCTGCTTCATTAGACAGTTGGTGGTCTGTCGGACGCTTGCTTAGAGAGCCACTGGTTATTCATACAAAAATGACCCGCACAGATATGGATGACAAGGTATTATATTTGTTAAACGCGGTAGGTCTTCGTTGTGAAGATTTGTACCGTTACCCTCATGAATTCAGTGGCGGACAGCAACGACGCCTGGGACTCGCCAGGATTTTAACTCTTAACCCCGAACTTATCATATTTGATGAACCAACAGCAGGATTAGATGTATCTGTACAGGCGAAGATACTGAAACTACTGATTACCTTAAAAGAAGAATTCCAATTAACATACATTGTTATCTCTCATAACCTTAGTGTAGTCAGAATGATCTGCAATCGAATGGCTGTCATGTATTTAGGTAAAATTATGGAGATAAGCACAACTGAAACAATTTTTAATAAACCCGTTCATCCATATACGAAAACCCTTATAGAATCGATTCCACAAATCGGGGAAAGAAAAAAACATGATAATTTATTTTTAAAAGGTGAACCCCCTAGTCCTGAAAATATGCCGCCAGGCTGCCGTTTTCAATCTCGATGTTCGTTTAAGAAAGATATATGCGAAAAAATAGAACCATCCTTGCAAGAGGTAGAAACAGGCCACTTGGTAGCGTGCAACTTGTAATCGAATCAATATTTAAAAAAGACTAATTCTGAAATATGGGCCCATGCGAGATTTGAAAGAAAGGAATTTCAAAATGCCAAGCCAAACAAAAAATAACAAAGGTACAGCTGATACCACAGGGGCACTTGAAAATATCCCTTCAAGCTATTTTTGGATAGACAATTTTAAATATCCAGAAGGAGTTCGGATCGCGGTTAACTTTACAATTGATTTTGATGCACAGCTGAATCGCCGACTTAGAAATGAGCCCATTATGGAGTTGGCAAAGGGTGAATTCGGTGGACGGGTTGGTATTTGGCGTATTTTGGATCTCTTTGATAAACATAAGGTTAAACTAACGATTTTTACCCCTGGCCGAATTTGCGAACTTTATCCAGATGCGTTGAAAGAAGCTGCCAAACTAGGCAACGAATTGGCAAATCATACCTGGGAACATCGTGTGCCCTCTGAATTTGATTTGGAGAAAGACCACCTTTTAAAAGCAACTGATGCGATTGAAAATGTTTGTCAAAAAAGACCAGTAGGTTCAAGAAGCGGACACAAAATATCATTGTTGAAACAGGAAGGGTATATTTATCAATCTTTTAATTGTGCAGACGATATTCCTTATTACATCTGTGATGATAATCAAAAATGCGTACTAAATCTTCCGCTCCATTTGGTTTTGGATGACGCAATGTATTTTAGCTTCGCTTGGTTTGGAAGCGTAAATGCAGGACAGCGATTGGAGGAGCCGGGCAAAGTATTGGATATCTGGTTATCTGCTTTTTCGCGCTTATACAAATCTGGAAGCTATATGAACATTGTTCTTCATCCTTTTGTATCTGGTCGGTCTCTCAGAATCGAGATGCTCGACCAATTGATTTTTGAAATGAAAAAGCGTCCAGGTGTATGGTTTCCTACATGTGAAGAATTGGCTCAATACTGTATTTCTAACTTTGCTCCCCAGATTGATAAAAGATATTGACGTTGTACATTTAATAAAGACACATCAATTTAGAGGAGAAAAATTATGCCATGGAAAGACGGTTATACTATTTCAGATGAAAAAAGCATGAGTGATGAAATAATAAAATGGCCTCAAAAGCAGCGTTGCGTAGCCACAATTGTCGTAGACTACAGTATTCAAGCAGATCAAGATGGGATTAACATTAATGACATACAGAGACAAGTCGCTGAATACGGCAGAAAGATTGAGATTTGGAATCTACTAGATATTTTTGACAAATATGAGATGCGGGCAACATTTGCAACCCCTGCCATGATAGCAGAGAATTATAAAGAAAGTATGCGTGAAATTGTTCACAGAGGTCACGAAGTAGCCGCTCATGGGTATAAACGCGAAGATGTAAATTTGTTGGAGAAGGCCGAAGAAAAAAGAAGGCTTGATCTAACAAGTAATATTATTGAAAAGATATCCGGACAGAAGCCTGTCGGCTGGTTTTGCATGCCTCGTCAAAAAGATCCATTTGCTGGCGGAACACTTAGCCCTGATACAGCCGAACTTTTAATTGATGGAGGATATGAATACCTCGGAAATGGCTTGGCTGATGATATTCCGCATTATTGGGTTACGAATTTTAAAACACGCCAAAATATTTTAACATTACCTTATTATTATCACTTCGACGATCAATTTTTTCTCATGTTTCCGCCCCTCGGAATGGGATGCGGGCTTGAGAATTCAAAAGCGCTTCTACAAAACTGGAAGTTGGAATTTGATGCCACTTATAAGCGAGGGAGATATTTTTCCATTTTTATTCATCCATATTTGATCCAGTGGGGGAATCGCTTAGAAATTCTCGAGAACATTTTGGCTTATATCAAAGATTTTAATGATGTTTGGAACCCGACAGGAAGAGAAGTGACTCAATATTGGAAGGACACTTATCCTGCAAGTTCATTTCTGAAATTAAAAGAAAGCATATGGAAGGATTATCCGGGAAGTCTGAGTTGAATATTTTTTCATACTCAAGGCAATAACATTGTGAGTATTAACTATACAGAACTGCATTTTAGGAAACGGAAATCACTATCGGCAGATTCAAAAGTATGTGCCGGATGTCGCACCTGTGAAATCATCTGTTCTTTATCCCATGAAGGATCTATTGATATCGAAAAGTCACGGATAATAGTAAAATCAAATTCTTTTAAGGGTTCCTTTACTCCAAGGTTTTGTCATCAATGTTCCGATTTTCCATGTTTTTACTCCTGTCCTGAAGCCGCAATTCACATTGATCCTGATTTAGGAATAGTGCTAATAGATGAAAAAAAATGTGTTGGCTGTCGTGAATGTGAAGAAGCATGTCCCTTCAAAATTATTCGGTATGACGAACAAAAAGAAAAAGCATTTAAATGTGACTTTTGCAATGGGGATCCAAAATGCGTCAGATGGTGTCCTGTAAATGCGCTTGGTATCATTAAGTTTGGAGGGGAGATCTAAAAATGCTTCTTTACGAACATGGCTGGACCGGAAAAATACTCCGAGTGGATTTAACCGAAAGGAAATGGAATGTTGAATCAACTTCAAAATATGCTGATCGGTTTATAGGAGGTATTGGAATAGGTTTAAAAATATTATGGGACGAAGTAGACCCTGAAATTAATTCTTTTAATCCTGGAAATAAGCTGGTCTTTGCCCCCGGACCTCTGACAGGCACACTGGCTCCGGGATCAGGAAGGTTTGAGATCGTATCGAAAAGTCCGCGCAGTTATCCAGTTGACACTGTGACAAGATCTGGAATGGGAGGTTTTTGGGGACCCGAGTTAAAATATGCAGGATATGATGCTTTAATAATTCAAGGTAGAGCTGAAAATTGGATAAACCTATGGATTCATAATGAAAAAGTCAAATTCTTAGAAGCGAAGGACTATGTAGGAAACGATACCTATACGACGCAAAAAAAATTACATAAAGAGTTGGATCCCGAAGCAAAAATTCTATGTATAGGTCCAGCTGGCGAAAATCTGAGTAGACTAGCAGTGATTCTTTCAGAGACGAGTTTTGTATCTGGTAAATCAGGCTTCGGTGCAGTGATGGGTTCAAAGCTGTTAAAAGCTATCGCTGTTAGAGGGACAAAATCCTTGAAAATCTCTAATCCAGAGCGAATGATTGAAATTTCAAAAAGAGTGAGACAACTAAGCGCAAATAATCCCATGCGAGAATGGACATCAACGTTAATGCTCGATTCGGTAGATCGACAATCTTTTCTAAATAAGTATCGTAAGAAAAATATTGGTTGTTTTGGTTGTCATACATTATGTTTCGCCCACCTTAGTGTACCAGATGCCGGGGAGTCTCAATGTCACTGCATAGGATATTTTTACTATTCTGCTGCAACGAAATACTATGGCCATACATTAGAGAGAGACCAAGCAGTATTCGACAGTATCGTTTTGGCTAATAAATTGGGATTAGACCACTATGAATTTTATAGTATGATTAGATTTTTGGAAGATTTATATAATTCAGGAAACATCCAATCACAGGTAGACCTTCCTTTGGACCAATTTGGCAGTCGTGAGTTCATCCAAAAACTTCTTGAAAATACTGCACTTCGAAAAGGCATAGGGGATCTTTTGGCTGAGGGATCGGCGAGGGTGGCAGACCAAATAGATAATGGTTGGAGTTATTGTTCTAAATATTTTCCCGCATATGGCTCAGCAGAGCATGAATCTCCAAGAAATAATCCAGGAGTTGCTCTTTTATGGGCGCTTGATAGCCGAGATCCAATTATTGATCAACACCCATACGCTCGTATTTCTTCTACCTTTCAAAAAAGGCCATTTCCTTATAATCTTTCGCCGGAAGTCGCCAAGATGTTGGCTAAAAAAATATATGGCTCAGAAAAAGCCATCGACCATACAACATTTGAGAAAAAGCCGGAGGCTATAATATACACTCAAAACAGATCAGCAGTCATTAACATGCTTGTCGTCTGTGATTGGGTCTACCCTATTGTGTTAAGCTATACATCTGGCGAATATGGTGGAGGAGACACCACTTTAGAAAGCCAGCTTCTGACAGCGACTACCGGGCATGATGTAACTGAGAATGAGCTAAATCATACTGGTGAAAGGGTTTGGAATCTTTCACGAGCAATAATGCTAAGAGAGGGGCGCACAAGAGAAAATGACACTTTAAATGAGACTTATTTCAGAAATTATGAAGGAGAAATTGCAATATCCAAGGAAAATTTTGAAAAAGCCAAAACCGACTATTATAGGCTGCGCGGATGGGATGAGGCTAAGGGATGGCCCACTTTTCAAAAATTAAATCAGCTCGGACTATCAGATGTTGCTGACATTTTACAGAAGGAAAAATTGATAAAATAGAATTTGAATTTATACTAAAATCAATTTGAATTTTTAAATGATTATTATTAAACTAAATTCTTATCGAAGATTGTATATTAGGTATACGCAATCCACACTTCGACTGAATTGTATAAACCGGCTATTAATATAACTGTCACAAATCATTAAAAATATCACATTATCGAACCTAATCTTCACTTCGTTGATTTCGGTTAAAACCTCAACATATTGCGTTGGATTGAAATGGTAGATATCGCAGCACTTCTTGCCCAAGTGCTCGCTCAGGAGAATCGGATTTCAGTGCACATTGCTAATGGTATTCCTTGTGAATAACACAGAAGAACCAAAATTGCAATTTTTTGAAATACATTGGCACTGCAAATCTATGGGGATGTAAATAAAATCTGTAATCTTTAGTAATTGCAAAAGGTTTCATTTGCAACACGCGGCGGGGAATTTTGGATTAGGTTTTTTTAATCGTTTCTAAGCAATAATGCCATTTTCTATATATGACGTAAATTCCTGGTCGGTCAGTCCGAGCAAATCCATATAAACATATCGATTGTCCTCACCCAACAGAGGGGAAGACTTCCAATTCGATGATGAACTTTGGTTAAATCTTATGGGAGATCTATCTGAAATGGTATCCCCAAGAATGGGGTGTTGTAGATGGACAAAATAATCTCTCTTTAGAAGCTGGGGGTCATTGGCAAGATCTTGAGCGTTCTGAACGATACCTGCCGGAACCCCGGCCTTTTGGAGAAGTTCGACCACCTCTTCCACGGGCTGCTTGGATGTCCATAGGCCCAATCTTTCATCCAATTCTTTTGCATGTTCTCTCCGTTTTGAAAGCGTGGAAAATCTTTCCGCTTTGCTCCAGGCTGGGTTACCGAGTACATCGGTAAGTGCTTGCCATTCGGTTTCAGTAAAAACGTCAATTACACACCATTTGTCTTTACCCAGGCATTTATAACACCCATGGGGAGCAGCCTTTTCATCATCAGACTGATTGCCGTCGGGGGGGGAGGTTTCGGCGCCATTGGCAGCCATGTTCAACAGGGCAGGCCCAACCAGCGTGCATACCGCTTCGTATTCGGAGAAGTCTATATACTGGCCCAGGCCCGTTCTTTCCCGATAATCCAGCGCAACTAAAACAGCAAACGCGCCATAGATACCGGCTACTGAGTCTGCATAGGCATAACCAGGGCCCACAGGACAACCCTCCTCAAGGCCTGTAAGATAAGTCAGGCCTCCCAAAGCCTGCAGGGTGGGTCCATAAGCAACGAAATCCTTCCAGGGACCTGTCTGACCCATGCCCGACATGCTGAGCATAACGATATCCGGCTTCTCTTGTTTGAATTTGTCAAAGGTTAGCCCCCAATTCGACATCACACGCGGAGAAAAATTTTCTACCACCACATCGCATATGGCTACAAGTCGTAAAGCCAGTTCCTTTGCTCCGGGCCGACCCATGTCCAATGAGATACTTCTTTTGTTTCGATTCCAGGTGCTAAAATATCCGCTGGTGTTGGATTCGGCACCGTTCGCGGTCTTCCGGGTTTGTACTTTAATCACCTCTGCCCCAAAATCGGCAAGTATTCTGGTCGCATAAGGTCCGGCCAATATTCTCGAAAAATCTAAAATCCTTATTCCTTTAAGTATCTCGGTATTCATTCGATATCCCGTATGGTATTCTTCTAAATCACACCGCTGGCCGAAAGCATATTTAACTTATTTTTAGAAACGCCCAATTCTTTATTATAAATTTGGACATTATCCTCACCGATTCGGGGAGCCCGTTTATATGGCGTCGTGATTGGCGCGCGGAATTTATAGGGAAACCAGGGGTATTTAAGGATGTCGCCTTCCTCAGGGTGCTCGATATTAACGAAGAATTCTCTGGCCTCAAGCTGAGGACACGCGGTGATTTGTTCAGGGGTCTGAACCGGCGCCCATGAAAATCGCATGAGCTGTCCCAACTCAAAAAGCTCATTTTTGGTATGTGTTTTAGTCCATTTCCCGAACACTTTGATTATATGATCGATATGTTTTCGACGATACTGCTCATCTCTCCACTTTTCATTTTTTAGATTTTCAGCCATCCCTTCGCTATCCATCCACTCCACAAGGGTCTCCCATCCTTCAAAAAGGGTTATCTGAATAAAACCATCTTTACAGGGAAAAATGTGAAAGAGATGATTCCAATGAAGATTCCCTTGTCTTGCGGGTATGATATTCTCATGGAAAAAGCGAACCATGACATGCTCTAAAGATGCGGTCACCGCTTCTTGAATCGAAATATCGATATGTTCTCCCTTTCCGCTTCGACGCCTTTTACGAAGCGCCAGGAGAATGCCGGTTGCGCCGAAAAGTGAAGCAATCAATGACGGTTGTTGTCCGTAAAGCTTAAGCGGTTTTGCGGTAGATCTGCCAGTAACATACATTTGGCCGCCAAAGGCAGACGCAACCAGATCAGACGATTTAAATCCTTTCCGCGGGCCCTCCTGTCCAAATCCGGTTATCGAAACCAAAATAAGTGCTGGATTTATTTTTTTAAGGACCTCAAACCCCAGGCCAAGCTTCTCCAGATCACCCGGGTAAAAGGACTCAACCACGATGTCGGTTCTTTCTACTAGTCTGCTAAAAAGCAGTTTGCCGTCATCGTGTTCCAGGTTTAAAGTAATGCCCAGCTTGTTGGTATTGTTATAACAAAAGGACAGGCTGTTTTCTGGGTGAGAAGATTTTCCCCAAAAAGATCGATGTTTGCGTGAAGGATCCCCGCCCGGTCTCTCTATCTTAATAACGCGAGCGCCGATATCCGCCAAAAGTTTTGTGCAGAAGCTGGCCTTCTCGTCCGATAGATCGAGTATTTGTATCTCGCCAAGGAGTTTGTTTTTGGTCTGTTGAACCTTCATTTTGAGCGATTGAACAAAGTGATTTTAGAGGACAATTTATGAGATGTGTATTGCATTTTGATTTCATTTGTAAGTATCACCTCAATTACGGTATCAATCTGACGAGGGCAATGGGCGAGGTTCTTGGATTCCCATTTCTTTATCGCAGCACTTTGGTTGCCCCTCACCGGGCTTGGTGCAGAGCATTTCCGTTCCGCATTCTTCGCATCTATATCTTTTGCCGAGCTGTACCATGATTCTTTCTCCGTAGGTTTTATTTTGAACGGTTTAAAACCTTACAATTGTATATGGTCATATTTATTTTTTAATTTCCATCTTCTTACCGCAGCAATTCAGTTCCCCTTTTCCGCCACGGGTTACAATAAATTCAGCACCGCACACCGTGCAGACATATCTTTTTCCAACTTCATTGGCCATGTTATAATTATCTCCTCTTTGGATTTATTGAAAAAACTAGGGTTGTCCGTAATTTTCCCTAAGCTCCTTTTTCAAAACCTTTCCCATCGGATTTCGCGGCAATGAATCGATGAAAAGGACAGACCGCGGCCTTTTAAAACCGGCCAACTTGGATCGACAGTGCGCCATAATCTCTTCTTCCGATGTCTCCTCTCCATTTTTAACAACCACAATAGCGCGGGGTTCCTGGCCCCAGTCCGGATCCGGGACGCCGATGACTGCGGCCTCATCTATTTTTGGGTGTGAATGGAGGGCATTCTCCACCTCCTCGGGTGAAATATTTTCCCCTCCGCGAATGATCATATCATCACTCCGTCCAGCCAAATAGATATACCCATCCTCATCCATCCAACCCTTGTCACCTGTTTTTAACCAACCGTCTCCGGTTATCACTTGGGCGCTTTTCTCCTCATCCCCCCAGTAGCCCTTCATGGTTCTAGGGCCTTTGGCATAGATTTCTCCAATCTGGTTTGGATGCAAAGCGTCGCCTTTATCATCGACAATCTTTACTTCCACATCCGCCAACGGCCTGCCGATCGATGAGGTGAGCCGTTTCAGTTTCTTCTCTTTTTCTGCATCTGTTCCTTCGATGATGTGGTCTTCGGGCCCTAAAGTCGTTATGGTCGATGCGGTCTCGGTCTGACCAAAGGCGTTGATAAACCGGACCCCGGGCATCTCGGCGATGGCTTTGCGGATGACATGAAACGGCATCGGAGCCGCCCCATAGGTAATGACGCTCAGACTCGACAAGTCAAAATCGTGAAAGTCAGGATCATCAATCACCCATTTCATCATGATCGGCACGAGCATTGCCCGGGTGGCCTGCTCGTCCTGCACCGTCTGCAGCCACGCTTTAACCTCAAACTGGCGCATCAGGATCAATGTGCGACCCCCGTAAACCGCTCCCAAGATGGCCTGCATCCCGGCCACATGGTAGAGCGGTACGGTCAACAGGTTCCGTTCCTCTATCTCCGGACTGGCCGGTTCCACATTTTCCAGGATATACGAAACAAAACCGCTGTGTCTCAAGGGAACGCCTTTGGGTCGTCCCGTGGTCCCGGCAGTATACATTAAAATTGTAATGTCCTCATCATCAATATCACCGCTCACCTCACCGGAGCTTGCGGAATCGATCAAATCCTCATAAAAATAGGCGCCGTTTTGTCGCTCATCAACACAAATACATGTTTTGACCGAAGGCAACGCCGGCAGCATCTCCTTAACCATATTAAAATACCGGGCGCCGACCAGCAGGGAATTTGCGCCGGCATTACCAATCATATAGGACAATTCATCCGATTTGGCCCTGAAATTCAGCGGAACAAATATTGCTCCTATTTTTGCTGCAGCAAAATAGGCCTCTACATATTGGGGACAGTTTACGTGCAGCATACCGATGCGGTCGCCTTTCCTAAAACCAAATTCCCTAAAGGCGTTGGCCAGCCTATTTACCCGCCCATTAAATTGTGCAAATGACCATCTATTCCCCTCAAAAACAATAAATTGCCTGTCCGGACAGATGGCGGTTGCAATATACAAAAATTCAAGTGTGTTCATGGTTCAACCCGTTACTTCTCAACAACTGATGGGCAAGCCTCTTTTCCAAATCAAGACCCTCGGTAAGAGATAAATCGATTCCCCGTCTAACTGCCTGTTTAACACACCGCATTACATCGGGGTCATATGAGGCAATTTTTTCTGCTGTTTTCTTTGCAATCTCCAGGAGTCGCGATTTTGGCACTACGCGGTTAACCAGCCCGCTCTCCCATGCTTCCTGCGCATTGATCCTGCGACCGCTCATAAGCATCTCCAGTGCCTTACCTTGTCCCACCAAACGGGGAAGGGTTTGGGTTCCGCCTGCTGCCGGAAGAATCCCCAGTTCAACTTCCGGGAGGCCGAAGTGCGCGTCATCAGAGGCAATCCTCATGTCGCAGCACAAAGCCATTTCGATTCCTGAACCCAATACGTAGCCGTGAAGCACGGCAATCAATGGTTGGGGAATGCTCAAAAACAGCCCCCACACATCGCGATCAAACCGAATCCGTCGAGCGGACACAGGGGGAGGAGCGGTCAGGAACTCGGTCAAGTCTGCTCCGGCACAAAAGGCCTTTTCTCCGGCTCCTTTGAACAGGACAACCCTTACTTCATCGTCATCCCTGACAGCCCTCAGGACTACAGATAGATCATCTCGCATCTGAATGTTATATGCGTTGAGGGATTGCGGCCGATTAAGGGTAACGCAGCCGATGGTGCCCTCCTTTTCGTAAATCAGGGTTTCAAAAGCACCCATGGACTTTCCCCACAATTTCCTCTTCACTCCCCTTTAAACTGCGGCCGCCTTTTTTCTTGAAAGGCCTTTATGCCCTCGGTGCGATCTCGAGCGGTGTGCATTAAATAGTAAAGATCGGCCTCAAGACGCAGTCCCTGCTCGAGGGTCAGGTCCATCCCTTTTTTGACGGCTTCTTTTGCATACGACAGGGATATGGGGCTCATACACGCCATTTTGTGCGCCAAATCCACTGCAACCTGCATCAGTTCAGCAAGTGAGACAACCTGGTGTACGAGACCGATTCGATGCGCTTTAACGGCATCGATGGTTTCACCCAAAAGGATCATCTCCAGGGCATTACCTTTACCCACTAGACGCGATAACCGCTGGGTACCGCCATCCCAGGGCATCTGCCCATCGGTTACCTGATGCATTCCAAATCTTGCGTTTTCCGAACAAATCCTCAAATCACAGGCCAACGCCAATTCCAGGCCTTGCCCAAATGTATCCCCGCCAATGGCTGCAATTACCGGGCGGTCAAATGTATCGATAGTGGAAGCAACCGAAAACAGCTCCAAGCGTTTTGCTATATTTTCGAGGGCATAAAATTCCTCTAAATCTGTTCCAACACAAAAGACTGCTTTTCCGATGGCGGTGATAATCACGATTTTTATCGTTTCATCCTGGCAGATTTCATCCCGAATATCTTTCAGCTCGGCAGCCACTTGGGTGTTGATGGCGTTCTTTGCATCCGGTCTGCTCAGTGTTATTGTCGCAACCGATTCTTTTTTGGAGCAGGTAACCATATTAAATGATATGCGTCCTTCGTAATTGTGCCAACTGCGCCCTTGAATATTCAAGGTGTTCACAGTAAATTTCGTCGTTATGTTCGGACAGAGCGGGGGCTGTATGCTTTAGATCCCACCGGCTTTTCGAAAACCGAACAGGTGCTCCGGGACATTTAAAAGGATTCATTCCGGAAAAACTTATCTCTTTAAAATACCCCCTTTTATTAAGATGTTCGCAGTTCACAACCTCGTCCATGTTCCTCACCGGGGTAAAAGGAACATGTTTTTCACGACAGCGGCTAAATATTTCCGCCCGCGTATGGGACATCAACCACGGTGACAATAGGCTATCGAGGACATCGGCGTATTCAATACCTGCTTTTAATCGATCCTTAAATCGATCGTCCGATGCATACCATTTTGGCACTTCCCCATCACCGATGATCTCAAGAAAACGCTTCCATTCCGATCCGCGCAGCGCGATCATGGAAATGTATCCATCTTTACACGGCAACAGGGTATAGGGATATGGGGCGAATGTTCTGTGGCCGCTTCTGTTTCTTTTGCGTCCGCTGTAAATGAAAGCCGAAACCACGTTCCCGGTATGGAAAATAGCCCATGATTCAGCCTCTGAGATATCGATGTGCTGTCCCTTTTCGCTTTTTCGTTTTGCCATCAAGGCGAACATAACGGCATTGGCGGCAATGATCCCGGTTTGGAAATGACCGAGTGCAAAAGGCGGTGTCAGGGGCTCCCGCTGTGATTCTCCTACGATGCTGCTCATCCCCCCTATTGCACTGGTATTGATGGCGTAGGCTTTAAAATCTTTATAGGGCCCAGTCTGGCCAAAGGGCGTGATCGAAGCAACGATAAGTTTTGGATTCACTTCTTTTAGATGATCGAAATCAAGTTTCAGCTCTTTTGCCAATTTCGGCCGCATATCCTCCACAAGAACATCGGCGTCTTTTAGGAGTTCCAAGAGTATTTTCCGCCCGGTGGCTCTTCTTATATCCAGCGTAATTCCCCGCTTATTCCGGTTCAAGTAGTGGAACAGTCCACTCCTGTCGGGATGGGGGATGTCCTCCGGAAACGGGCCACACCTTCTCGACAGATCGCCGGTCCCGGGTTCTTCAATTTTGGTCACATCAGCGCCAAAACCGGCAAGAAGCATTCCGAAATAAGGACCTGAAATATATTGGGCCAGTTCTATGATTCTAATCCCATCTAGTGTCCGGTTCATGTTGTTTTTTCCTATTTCGATCTTTTTTCTTTTAGGCCCTTAAAAATTTTCTCTGATGTGGCCGGCAGCTCTTTGATTCTAACACCCACTGCATCATAAATCGCATTGATAATAGCCGGCGCTGTCGGCACCATGGCACACTCCCCAATCCCCTTGGCGCCGAAGGGGCCGTTGGGATCAATCGTTTCGATCATCAGCGGAATGATTTTTGGGATATCTTTTATGGTCAGCATTTTATAATCGTGAAAATTGGGGTTAAGGATCTCTCCGTTTTCAAACTTAACATCCTCCATTAAGGACCAACCGATTCCCTGCACTGCTCCACCTTCAATCTGTCCCTCCACCAGAAGGGGGTTGATGGCACGCCCCAAATCATGCGCGGCCACAAAATTCAGTACTTCAACTTTACCCGTTGTCGGGTCAACTTCGACTTCCGCCAGATGAGTACCAAAAACCAGGGCCGGTGCGGGATATCCTTTATAGGTTACAGGATCAAAATCAGGGGATACCTCCGGACCGTTATAATATCCGTGAGCAACCAGGGGCTCTTTCTTTTTATAAAAGGAGGAGGCACCGATTTCGGCGTAGGTAACGGCTTTTTCCGGTGTTCCCATTACAAAAATTGATTTATTTTTCATTTCCAGATCGTCCGGATTTGCCTCCAACATTTCGGCTGCGTTTTCCAGCACTTTCTTTTTTAAACCATTGGCGGCTTCCACCACGGCTTTGCCCCCGCAATAGGTAACCCTTGATCCAAATGTGCCCATACAGGGAAAGGTGGTATCGGTGTCGGCTGTGGTCAGCCTGATCGTCTCCGGTTCAACAGCCATAATTTCAGCGGCCATCTGGGTTAGTATTGTATTTGATCCTTGACCAATATCGAGTGCACCCATTAAGAGTTGCAGGGTGCCGTCCGGGTTCATCTGCATGGTTGCCCCTGAATAATTAAGACCGGACCCGATGCTTCCGCCGCCCGTGTAAATCATGGACGCAATTCCCAGCCCCCTGTATTTTTTCCCAGCAGCTTTTTTGGTCCTCCACCCTGAAACTTTCCTGGCCTCGGTTAAACATTCCTTAAGTCCACAGCTCGTAATTTTTACCGCATTGGCCGTTACCTGGTTGGGGATATTGGCGTTTTTTAGCCGCAGGTCGATCGGATCCATATTGATCCTTTCGGCAATCATATCCAGCATCACTTCCTGGGCAAAAGAGGCCTGGGGATCGCCATATCCGCGGCAGGCACCCCCCCAATTTTTATTGGTATACACCAGCCGGCCTTCGTATTTTATGTTATTTACGCGATAAAGAGTTGAAAACATAACGTTATTGTATGCTAGCACTGCAGGACCGTGACTGTTGTAAGCACCGTTATCCATAACCACGTTCGCCTGTTTGGCAATTATGGTTCCATCGTGTTTCACACCAAATTTCAGATGAGTTACGGTCGGATGTCGCATCCGGGTCGCAATAAACTGCTCCTTACGCGAGTGTTCGATTTTGACCGGTTTGCCTGTCTTTTTGGCTAAAAGAACAGATATCGCCTGGGCAGGTTCCAAATCGATTTTACTCCCGAAACCCCCGCCGATAAACGGCGTCATAATGTGAATTTTGGCCACATCGATTTTTAGGGTCATAGCGAGTCTCTGCCGCAATGGATGCGGGGCCTGGGTGGTTACCCATAAATTAACTTCATCCGTCGCACTGCAGGTGGCAACACAGCAGTGGGTTTCTATACTGCAATGTGATTGCGCATGGGTTTTAAATGTATCTTCCATTATAATATCCGACCGGGCAAATCCTTCCGCCACACTCCCGCATTCCATTCTCAACGTTTTGGAAATATTACTCACAATCCCATCATGGAGCAGAGGGGCTTCTGATTGCATTGCCTCGAACGGGTCATAGACACCCGGCAGTTCTTCCAGATCCACCCGGATTAAAGATAACGCCTCCTCGGCACTTTCTTCATCCACGGCTGCCACCGCCGCTATTTCGTCACCGATGTACCTGACCTTTTGATCTGCTAACACCAGCTTGTCCGCCCAGGTTGGTGAAATGCTGTATCTGACCAGCGGTGTATCTTTGGATGTGATAACCGCCCTTACCGCTTTGAGCTTTACAGCTTGGGAAATGTCGATATTGCGAATTTTCGCATGGGGTACTGAACTTCTTAAGATTTTGCCGAAAAGCATTCCGTTTAACTTTATGTCAGAAGTGAAAACAGCGTTGCCCTTCACCTTTTCAACTGCATCAAGGTGAGGGATAGGTTTTCCGACGATGGAATAATTATCCATTTTCATATTCCCTTTTTCATAGCTTCATTTCATTTGCTTGATGGCATTGTTGACGGCATCCAGAATTTTAATGTACCCGGTGCATCTACATAAATTACCCTCCAGGTAGTGTTTAATCTCTTCTTCTGAAGGATCGGGAGTTTCATCTAACAACGCTTTTGTGGTAAGAATCATTCCCGGTGTACAAAACCCGCATTGAACAGCACCGCTGTCAACAAAAGCCTGCTGGATCGGATGCAGTTCATCTCCTTTGTGCAAGCCTTCAATGGTTGTCAGGGTTGCACCATCCATTTCTACCGCCAAGACAAGACATGATGTTACCACCTTGCCATTGGCAATAACCGTGCAGGCCCCACAATCTCCTTCATCACAGCCTTTTTTCGTACCGGTTAAACAGAGATCATACCTTAAGAGATCCAGCAGAGTTTTGTTCGGATGAACCAGAAGATCGTGTGCTTCTCCGTTCACGGTGATTTGAATTTGATGCTTTCTCCCCATATTACCCCCTTGATTTTGATCGCTCAATTGTCTTCCCCTTTAATCCCGAACAACGCCCCGGGGAAAATCAGGTGAACCACGGCTATGAAGGGTTGTTGTCTTTTAATATTTGATTAATTCCTTTGAAGACTAAACTCCTTACCAAATCTCTGCGATAACCGGCTGAAGCCCGAAAATCGGAAATGGGCCGGGCTTCATCGGCGGCCGCCTGGGCGACTTTGCCGATTGAACCGGCCTTCAACCGATTTCCGTTTAACAGTGCTTCGGCGCCTTTTGCTCTGATGGGTGTGGGTGCAACCGCCCCCAGGGCAATCATAATCTGATTGCACAAACCGCGCTCATAATCGGCATCCAAAAGGAGCGCAATGTTTACAATGCCGATATCCATTGCTTTTCTGGGGCCGTATTTTAGGTACACGCCCTTAAACCGCTCCATATCCTTTGGGATGATAATCTCCGACAGCATCTCTCCCCGGCCGATTACAGTCCGATTCGGTCCGGTATAAAACTGATCGAGTCCAATTGTTTTTTCACTTTTATAGGAGGCAATTTTTACATGGCAATCCATTGCCAGAAGAATGGTCGCCATATCCGCGGCCGGAGAGGCATGACATAAATTGCCCCCGATCGTCGCTCTGTTTCGTATTTGAATTGAACCCAGCGTACCTGCTGCCTGGCTCAGCACCGGAATTTTTTTGCGGATGGAGCGTGAAACTTCAATATCTCTTATGGTGGTGAGCGGTCCCAGTTTGAAACCGTTCCGGTATTCAATGGAATCTATATCGGGAATACTTTTTAAATCGATGAGGCATTTTGGCTGCACGGCATTATTCTTCATGCCGATCAGCAGATCCGTTCCGCCGGCCAGTAAATACGCGTCATCATTTTTCTTTAGGGCTTCAACGGCATTATCCATATTGACCGGCCTGATGTAATCGAAGTTTTTCATAAATTGTCTCCTGGCCCGAATTTCGATATTCGAATAATGATAACAATCCTAATCGATAAGTCCTTTATACCTTGCATCTCTTTCCCTAATCGCATTTTTGAGGCCCGCATCCCGTCGACGCTTTACGAAATTGAACTCCTCTGGTTCATATCTTACATTCGTAAACATTGTATGACCGAGGTAGCCTTGCCCAAAAGCCGAGCTAAGCCCCATTGAATCGTAGGCCAGCCGGGCACATGCCTTACCGATGGCAATTCCATCCCGTGGAAGCAGTGTCATGGATTGAGCCAGTTTTTGGGTTTCCTCTTCCAGCTGATCTGGCGGAACGACCTGATTTATCAACCCAATTCGCTCGGCTTCCGTTCCATCTATCAATTTTCCGGTTAAAAGAAGTTCCCTGGCCCTCTTCTGGCCGATCAACATAATCTCGATCGGAAATACATACATGGCCCCTGAAAAACCGAGCCGCTGCTCAGAATGTCCTATTTTCGCGTCTTCCGCTGCGATTGTAAGGTCGCAGCAAAGGGACATATATAATCCGCCTCCTATACAATATCCATGTACTTGAGCGATTGTTATTTTATTTAAATTGAATATATTGCGCAGACTTTCTGAGCGCCATCGATCGTATGCCAACCGTGACCTCTGGCTGGGCCGCCGGGTCTTATCTTCCGGTTTACCTTTGCCGGCGCCATATACAAAATAAGCGCGCCCAAGATCATATCCGGCTGAAAATGCTTTGCCGGCGCCCTTTAGAACAACAACCTTTACATCATCGTCCTCCTCTACCCGGGTTAACGCATCGTCGATTTCACGACTAAATTCAACATTCAGCGCATTTAAGCTTTCGGGCTTATTCATGGTAAGGGTAACGACCGAACCCTCCTCATAGTCTTTTTTTTCGTAAATCAGTGTTTCTGTCCCCATCATCTCCCTCCTAATTTGTATATTTACCACTATCGGCCCGGCATGAACCGACCGTCACCGGTTTGAACGGTGACTTTTCCATCCTGTGCCACAGTACGTCCCCTCAATAGGGTCAGTATCGGCCATCCTTTTATTTTACGCTCTGCAATAACCGAATAGTCGGCATTTGAGTAAATCGGTTTTGGCGGGGCCTCGGCCTCTTTATCCAAATCAATGAGAACAAGGTCCGCATCAGATCCGATCGCCAGGGTTCCTTTCCGGGGCAACAGACCAAATTGTTTTGCCGGATTGTAACAGCAAACCTCAACGAGTCGTTCTATGGAAATTCTTCCCTTATTCACCCCTTCGCTTAGCATGAGGGGTAAAAACATTTCAGCACCGGGAATGCCGGGCGTTGCGTCCCAAAGATTTTTCTTGAGTTCCCTCGGGACCGGGGCATGGTCTGTGGCAACAACATCAATTGCGCCATCTTTCAGGGCTTCCCACAGCGCTTGATTGTCTTGAAGTTCACGAATCGGCGGATTGACTTTGGAAAGAACCCGGTCGGTGTTATCTGTATTCAGCGTCAGATATTGAACACATGTTTCAACAACCACGTTCACACCTGCCGCACGGGCTTTTTTCACCAGGACCACCCCTTCTTTAATCGTCATGTGGACTACATATATCGGGCACCCTGTAACACCCGCCAGATACAGACACTTTCCCATGGCCTCTTCTTCACAAATACCAGGTCTGACCTCATTCCAGGATGAAGGTTCAATGCCTTTCTCCAGAAATTCCTCTTTTATCTTGAAGAAGATTTCCGCATTCTCACAGTGAACCCTGACAAACATCTTACAGCCTTGTTTCGCAAGTTGTCCGACTTCTTTGAAAGTAAGATATATGATACCATCATCTATCCCGCCAACACGCCCCTGCCAAACCGCCTCACTTCCTTTATACGGCAGCAAAAGCTTAACATTAATGATCCCAAAATCATACAGGCTGCGGATTTGTTTTATATTTTCCCTGGTATAAATGCGCGCACTCAGGCCGAGGTCGACAAATGCATTCTTTTCATAGAACCGGACAAACTCTTCGGCTTTGGCCTGTATGTTGTCGGCCGGCGCCAATAAATGTATGATCGTGGTGCAGCCGGCTGCGGCAAAGGCCCGGGTCTCCTTTTTAATATTCGACTCAGGATCAACACCAGGGGGATATTCGAGATGCACATGCGCATCAACAACACCGGGAATGACATAGTTACCTCTCCCATCGATCGTTGTTTCGGCTGATGGCAGCACCGCATCTCTGGCCACAGCTACTATTTTCCCCTTGTCAATGGCTATTCCGGCATCTAAAATCCCGTCGTGTCTGACAATTTTACAATTGGTTATTATGGTATCAACCGGCATTGCATTCTCCCTATATCCATATCAATAGATTATCTTTTTTTGGATGAGCCCCTCGATTTCATCTTTGGGCAAACCCAACAGTTCTCCAAAAACATAATCATTGTGTTCCCCCAGAGTCGGAGCCGGACGCCGGATTGTCCCCGGGGTATCACTTAAAGCACAAACAACCTTGGGGACAAAGTCTACGCCGGTTACCGGATGATCAACATTAACGATAATATTTCGTTCCTGAAAGTGCGGATCAAAGTAGCGGTCTTCCGTATCGGCACAGGGAACCGCGGCAACACCGTTTTTTTGGAGAATCTGCATCGCTTCAGCGGGCGTTTTTTCTATGGTCCACTTTGCAATTAATCTATCGAGCTCTTGGCGGTTTAACGATCTTTTATAGCCATCGGCAAAATCTTCTCTTTTGGTCCAGGATGGATAGTCCAGTGCTTTGCAGAATCCCGCCCACTCCTCTTCAGAAGAAATCGCTATGGACACCCATTTATCATCTCCTTTGCAAGGATAATTGTTGTGTACCGCCATCATGTTGTTCGCATTACCCAAGGTGCTCAGGGTCCGCAGGTTTAAGCTGGCCTCCATGACCGGTTCCGGCATCGTACTGAGGAGCGACTCAATCTGGGCCACCTCGACGTGCTGGCCCTCTCCATACTTTTCACGATGGTACAAAGCTGTCTGAATGGCAAATGCACCAAACAGCGCGGCATTGATGTCGGCATAGGCCTGCTGCATCCCCAAAACACGTTCACCTTCATACCCGATCATGCTGTCCAACCCCGCTAATCCTGCGAGTGAAGGGCCATAGGTTACCACATCAGCTAAAGGCCCCTCGCTGCCGACACCGGGGAAAGAAATCATGATGATGTCCGGTTTGTCCTTTTTTAATTCATCATAATCCAAGGTAAACCGTTTCATTACACCGGGGGAAAAGTTTTCGACCACCACATCACTGATCCGGATCAGCCGCTTTATCAGCTCAATACTCTCGGAATGGGTCAGGTCCAAAAGGATACCTAGTTTATTGCGATTGATACTGTGAAAAAGGGGATCCATCTCAGGATCCCTTGACAGATTGTCGGGGCCGAATCGAACAGGATCAAGGCGTTTTCGCGTTTCAACCTTTATTACCTCTGCCCCCATGTCCGCCAAAAGGCATGTTGCGCGGGGTGCTGCGGCTGCCCAACCGAAGTCTATTAGTCGGTATCCTTCAAGTGGCAAGATGGCCATTAATTTGCTCCCTAAATTTGACGCCCAATGAGGGCGCCCTCATAAATAGCTTGTCTTATGTTTTTCGGCTCCCGACAATCACCGATATGATAAAAGGTTGTATCCTCTTTTTGCAGCGCGTTAACCAGGGCCTGATCTGGCTTTGAACCCAGGGCCAAAACGATTGTCTCGGCTTCAAGGGTCAGTTCCTCTCCGGAATCTCTTTTGACAACCTTGACGCCATCGTCTGTAAGCCCTTCTACTTTGTAGTTGCTCAAAAGGTTAACGGTGCAGGCCTGCAAGGAGTCTAATAATCCTCTTCTGTTGGTGGGCTCGCAGTCCTCGGCCATTGCAGATCCGGGACGCATCTTGATCACGGACACAAGATTGCCTTTTTGGGAAATAAATTCAGCCACCTCACAGCCGAGCATGTTGCCACCGAGAACGACCACCTTCTGATTCTGCGGTTCAATTAAACCCCCGAGAATATCCCATGCATTGACTACCCGGTCATCGTCGGTATCGATAAAATCAGGCTCCACCGGCGTTGCCCCGGTGGCTATAATGACAACTTCCGTGTTTTCTTTACCAAGCAATTCCGGTGTAACTTCAACGCCAAAATTTACCTTCACACCCTGTTTTCCGAGCTGTGTAGCAAGGTAATCCCTAACCCACAGAAGCCTTCTCTTTCCGGGGGGAGCAGCTGCGAGCAAAAGCTGCCCCCCCAGCGCCATGCCTTTTTCATACAAGGTGACCGCGTGCCCGCGTAAAGAAGCGAGTCTGGCGGCCTCCATTCCGGCCGGCCCTCCACCGACAATCGCAACTTTTTTCTTAACGCCGGCTGGTTTAATCGTGCTCCACTCTCTCTCCCTGGCAAAAACGGCATTTACTGAGCATCCCTGCGGATAGGTAAATTTTCCCCCGATTTGGTAAAGACATTCGCCGCACGATACACACCGCCGGATATCTTCGACACGGCCTTCCTGAGCCTTTTGCGGCCATTTTGGATCCGCTAGAAAGGACCGGGCCATCCCCAAAAAATCTGCGACACCATCCGCAATGATTTTCTCAGCCTTGTCCGGATTGCGGTAGCCGCCGCCGACAATAATGGGAATATTTATTTCTTTTTTCACCGCCTCAAACAGGGGACGCTTGAAGTCTTCATCCAATCTCATGATATCGTTGGACAGGTGCTGGGTCTCGTGATTTCCGGCAGAAACACTGATCACATCCGCGCCGGCCTGCTCCAGTATCTTGGCCACGATGGGAGATTCCTCTATATCGATACTCCCTTCAATAAAATCATTGGCACTGATACGCACACACACCGGAAAGTCGGTTCCGGCCGTGTGCTTGATCTGTCGAACCAATTCCACTATAATTCTCACGCGGTTTTCAAGGATACCGCCGAATTCGTCTGTTCTCAAATTAAGTTTGGGGGATAAAAAGCCACTTAAAAGATATCCGTGGGCTGCATGTATTTCGACCATATCATAGCCGGCTTTTTTTGCCATAACCGCGCCTTGGCCGAACAGCTCGATCATATCGTAAATCTCACTTTTTGTGATCGGCCTCGGTTTGCAATAAGCTGTGCCATCACAGAAGAATTGCTGAACGTCTGATGCGGCGACGCTTTGATGAACGGTTTGTCCACCGATATGCCCGAATTGAATGGCGACCTTAGCGCCCCAGGTATGTATGGCTTGAACCAAGTCGCAATGCCCGGGAAGATAGCGATCATCGCCAATATTGAGCGATGCGGGCGTATAGAACTTATGCCCGGGAGGAAATACACGCGTTGAACCCACAGTGATTAGGCCCACACCGCCTCTGGCCCTCTCTACATAATAATCTATGGTTTTTTGAGTAACTTCCCCATCAATACCCTGAAACTGCCTTGCCATCGGCAGCATGACGATACGATTTTTTACTTTAAAATTTCCAATTTGCCCTTCTGAAAATAAATGTGAAAAGTGCGTAGCAGACATGTAATTCTCCTTAATATTTCGTTGAACTATTGCTCTCTTTCGGTTTTGGCTTACCGAAGGAAAACACCGTCAGGGTCAAATGATCGTAGCAACCCCAACTCGTCTGATGTTGGCGGGGAAAGTTTCTCCAGCTCGGGCGCCAGGCGAAGCTCCCACCCGCAATTGTTTACAATTTCATTTATCCTTTCTTTTTTTCCGGGTAGTTCAGGCGTTGGGTAGTATCCCTCTATGATAAATACCCCATTATCTTTTACGTAGATCCCTTCGTTCGTTATCAAGGTGCTCACACGGGCGCCCGGACATGTAATGTAGCTTACGTTATCAACCAGGCGGTTGGGTCTATGCACTGCCACAGCCACCACCTCCTTCGCGCTGCTTGCGATATCGTTGCCGCCCCCAGCTCCGGATAGGTATATATTATCCCCCTTGCGGGACTTGATTATAGTCGAATTGATATTCCCGAATTTGTCGATTTGCCCGGCCCCCAGCACCCCCAGACACCGGCTGTTTATCCCGCCCACACTTACACCATGGAGGTCTAAGCTGTCTGAAATCATTTTTGCTGTCGCCATGTTCGCCGGACTTATCAGCAGGGGATCACCCGGGCAAGGCTGATATCCTATCCCGGCGGCTATTAAGTCTATAGAATAGTTTTCATCTTTCAAAAAGTAATAGGCACACCAACCTGCCAGGCCCGATATTCCGATCCCTGCGAACATGGTCTTGTATTGGTGCGTAATAACGATGTCTTTTATTTTTCGTGCACCGCCGATTATCGCCAACTCCGTTGCAGTGGGTTGTTTTGGGTCGACATGTTCTGTCGATGCCCCCTTTTTTTTATGTTTTAAGACGTGGGGTGTGCCTTCGCTTTTTAAATTGCGTAAGCGGCTTTTCCCCAACTTATGCAAATAATCTTCGTGTGAGGGGCAATCGAGTATCCATTTCTTTACCCATTGATCCAGGGCATCGGTGGTTTCGGTTGCCCGTCGAAAATCTTTTAAAAACCGGTGATCTAAATCATACCCTTCAAATTCCGGAAGACTTTGGGCACTCATGTTTTGGGGATGCGACCCGAAAGGGGCCAAACAGACGGCGTTAACCAAACTGGCCGGAATCGTAACCAAAAGAGAGTGGTTTCTGATGAAATCTTCACTGACTATCTTCTCAACGGTAACAATAATACCCTGTCTGCTTGCCTTGGCTGCCCAGGCATCGCGTGGTGGACCGGGAAGAATTAGATTGCCCACGGGGTCTGCAGCCCATCCATGTATTATCGATATGTCCGGGCATATTGATTTTATTAAACCGATTTTTTGACCACTCCCAAATATATCGTCCATCATTGCAAAGGCATGGCTGTTGTCGTTAGCCATACTGCTTCCAATGATGGAACGCGTCGGAATAAAGGGAAGGTTTAACGCACCTGCCATCAGGGCCTGGGTCAGGGATAACATCGACCAGTTTTCAAGGTCGAAGTTTTTATACTTGAAACCACGCTGAATGACCGGATTCGGGTAAGGCCTGGGATAGATATCGGCACAGGTGGCAAAGATCAGCTTTTTCACCAGGCCGCCGTGAAGCAAGCTAAGGGCATGGTGACCGCCAATCATATTCATAATGAGTGTGAAGTCTGCTTTTTTGCCCCAAAACTGTCTGGCAACTTCGCAGGTTGCGGCGCCGGCCTGAAGGCTTATATGGATGGTCATACCGGACGCAATATTATTATCGATGGCCTGACCTAGGCTTACGACCTTGCTGGTCATGATTCAAAACCTTTATTCATTTAACGCAATACGACCCTTTAGGCCTTCAGCTGAGGTTTAAATTGCCTAGTTCGTTATAGATCAATCGGGATCTGCGGCTTTTTTTCCAATCGAGCCGTTCGGCATAGGCCCTTAATCTTGGAAAACTCAGGGTAGCGCTCACAATCTCTTCGGCATCGCCGCCTTCGGCAAATACGAACGCCGGTCTGGGACTGTGGGGGCCGGCAATAACACTGTGGCCATAATAGGCCTTTGTTCTCTCTTTTCCCACCAGGTTGGCACTGGCCGCATAGACCAGATTTTCTGTGGCCCGATTTCCGGTCTGTTGCACAATGAAATAGGGTTTACCCGGTCCGGCGGCGCTGGCAGTGGTGTTTATCAACAGTGTCGCCTCTTTTAGGGCCATAATCCTGGCCAGTTCGGGGAAAAAGTAAAAGTCATAGCAGATCAAAACGCCGATGACCCCATATCTGGTTTTCCAAACCGGCACCTGATCTCCCGGGGCAAAACAGATACTCTCTGTGAAACGGGGCGAGGGAGCCAGATGGAGCTTTCGGTAGGCGCCGAGGATTCCTTCCGGTGCAATGACGACCGAAGAAATATAACGCGCATCGGGATTATTTTTGTCCTGTTCCGGCATCCCGAATACAATGTAAACATCAAGTTCTGCTGCTAATCCCAACATTGCTTCAGTCGACGGACCGGGGATAACCTCAGCCAGTTCCCGGTGCACCCGGCAAGACTTCATTTCACCGCCGACGTCCTCACTGCACTCGTAGCCGCTCAGTGCCAGCTCCGGAAAGATGATGATATGATTGCCCTGATTTGCCGCTTCAACCGTGAAGGCCTTTATTTTGCTCAAGTTGGCTGCTTTATCACCCCATTCAGTATGAAAATTAATGCACGCTATGGAAACTACATCTTGGTATGCCATATCCATATCCTTGGTAACAGATTGCCGGCTAGAATTTGCCCTTGATCGCTCTTAAAACCTTTTCAGGTGTGATGGGAATATCATAAAATCTTATCCCAATCGCGTCATATAAGGCATTTGCAATTGCGGGTGCTGTGGATACCATTGTGCTCTCGCCGACGCCTTTGGCTCCCCACGGCCCGTCTCGATGGGCGGTTTCAATAATGATGGATTTATAATCGTCCAGGTCCGGGCAATCGAGCGTGGTCGGAATTTTGTAATCTGCCAATTGCGGATTGAGCATGACACCGTTATCGGTAATCACTTCCTCCAGTAAAGTACTTCCGATTCCCATGCTCAAAACGCCGCCATCCTGTTGGCCTTCGACCATCATCGGGTTTATCGCCTTTCCGCAGTCATTGGCGGTGGCCATCTTGAGGACCCTGATTTTACCGGTTTGGGTGTCGACTTCAACCTCCGCCGTTTGGGCGACAAACATATAAAACGCGGCCGGCTTTTCTGACGCGCCTGTTTCCGGATCAGGCATCACACCGGGCAGGTAATAGGTTGCCTTCCCTATAATTTCCGCACCTTCCTTTAAGGTGTACCCACCGATGACCATCGGAATGAACAGATCCTTGATATGGATGCCACGTTCGGGAGAACCTTTGACAAAAACCTTGGAATCGGCTGTTTCCAGGTCATTCTCAGCGGCCTCCAGTTCCTTGGCAGCAAGTTCAAACAACTGTTTTTTAGCATCCCGGCACGCCTTAATTATGGCATTTCCCATATTAAAGGTTGACCGGCTGGATGCCGTACCCAGATCAAACGGTGTGATATCGGTATCCGGATTCAATACCCGGACCTTTGAAATAGGGATCTTGAATTGTTCCGCGATCATTTGGGAAAAAATCGTACTCGATCCCTGCCCCAGATCGACGGTGCTAGTCCTCAGTTCAACCAGTCCGTCCGGGTGCACTTTGATAATTGCCGCGGAGGCCGACGGCACAATACTGTACTTGTTGCCCAGTGCGATCCCCTTGCCTCTTTTCAAATGGGGCGCTTTTCCTTCGGTTTTCTTTCCCCACTCAATGGCCTCTGCTGCAGCATGCAGGCACTCTTTTGCACCCACACTATGCATCGTTTCCCCAAATGCGTTCAGGTCTCCCTCATCGATACAATTCTTTAGCCTTAATTTAAGCGGATCGATGTCCAGCGCTTCGGCAATGATGTCCATCTGCGATTCCATCCCCCAAAGGGACTCGGCATTACCGAACCCCCTGAATGCACCGGCCATACGCTGATTGGTATACACCCCATAGGCATCCAAACTAAAATTGGGTATCTTGTAATTTGCCGCCGGGCCAAAGGCAGCGTTTCTTGCCGTCAGATAACCGGTCCCTGCGTATGCGCCTCCGACCAGGAGCAGCCTCATTTCATTGGCCATTATTGTTCCGTCCTTTTTTACACCCGTCTTGATATCCACAATATAGTGCGCTCGTGTCGTGGTGGTACTCAAGTGCTCCTCCCGGGTGAACTTCACCTTGACCGGCCGCTTCGGGTATCCTTTCTGGGCCAGAGCAAGGGAGGCGGCAATCTGTTCCGCTTTGGAATCCCGGCCGCCAAAACTTCCCCCGACGTGGGTGGGGATGATCACCCTTACGGCGGATAAAGGGAGGCCTCTCGATTCAGCGATATCCCGATGCATTCCATAGGGCTTTGAACTTGTTCCCCAGACCACCAACCTTCCGGTATCATCAACCGAGGCGATCCCACAGTGGGATTCCATCTGGACATGATGGATCATGGCGGTCTCAAATCGGTTTTCAAACACAAGATCGGCTTCTTTAAAAGCACTCTCAGCGTTATTGCGCCGAATTCTGAAGTAATTGAAGACATTGGGTCTCTTTTCATCAAACCGGGGCGGGACAGAACGGAGGGTCTGATAACTCTTCAGGTTCTCATGCAGAATCGCAGGTGGATTTCTTTTAAAAGCCTCATCCCCATCAAATACCGCCGGGAGTTCCTCGTACTCAACTTCGATGAGATCCACCGCCTCTTGTGCAATCTCCTCGCTTTCGGCAGCCACCGCTGCCACAGGATCACCGACAAATAATGCCTTCTCCCTAGCAAGCACAAACTCATCCCCTACACCGGCGCCATAGCGAAAGGGGCAGGTCTCTTCACCACCAACGATCACGGTTTTCACGCCGGGCAGGCTTTCAGCCTTCGATGTATCTATGGAGATAATCCTGGCATGGGCGTATGGGCTTCTTTTGGCTTTGCCATAGAGCATGCCGGGAAATTCCATATCTGAACAGTATTTGGCCCTACCCGTAACTTTTGCCTTGGCATTGACATTATGAATAGATTTTCCAATGTGATCATATTTTTCCTTCGCTTTCATGCGGCAAATCTCCCCTGTTTCTTAAAGCTTTTACATTCCGTCATTTCTCAGAAGCACTGAGTACGGCTTTGACGATCTTATCGTATCCTGTGCACCGGCAAAGATTTCCAGAGAGCGCCTGCCGAATTTCCTGTTCCGACGGATTCGGGTTTTCTTCCAAAAGTGCTTTCCCTGACATCACCATGCCGGGGGTACAATATCCGCATTGAAGGGCTCCATTTTCAATAAATGCCGTCTGAAGCGGATCTAGTGTTTCTCCTTGGGCCAATCCCTCAATTGTTAGAACGGTTTTACCCCTGACTTGAAGCGCAAGGATCAGACATGACTTTACTGCTTTTCCATCCACCAAGACGGTACAACAGCCACACATGCCACTGCCGCAACCTTCTTTGGTACCGATCAACCCCAATGTATCATGTAAAAAATTCTGTAGGGTCGTTTTGGGATCGATCAGGGATTCCACATGTTCTCCATTAACAGTCACTCCTAATGTTTCCATTTACCCGTTTACCTCCATGGCCCGCCGGGAGGCCTTTTTTATAGCTCTTCTTACAAGAACCCGAACGATCTCTCTTTTGTACTCCTCGGACCCGTTGATGTCGGTAGTTGGCTGGGCATCTTTAGATGAAGCCCGCGCGGCCTCTTCAATGAGATCCTTCCTTGGTTTTTGTCCCTTCAGTATATCTTCCCCTTTCGTTGATCTAAGCGGGGTGGAGCCCACAGATCCCATGACAATCCGGATATCATGGCACCGATCTTTGGTTTCAGGGTCAAGCACGAGGTGAGTGGCGACACTCACAACGGCCAAATCCGTGGCCCTGTGGGCGAATTTACAATAGGCTCCACCTCCCGTGGCAGAATTTGGGATATGGATCTCGGTCAATATTTCGTTTGGTTGTTGAACCGTTTCAAAGTAACTGATAAAAAAATCGTCCAGGTCGACAACCCGCTCCCCATCCACCCCGGCCAATGTTACCTTTGCCTTGAGGGCCAAGAGCGTCGGAGCCAAATCCGATGCTGGATCCGCGTGGGAAAGATTTCCGCCGACCGTCCCCCAGTTTCTGACCTGAACCGAGGCCAGGGTGCGTTCCATCTCGGTCAACATAAAAAACTTTTCTTTTACAACAACCGATTTTTCGATGGATCGATGGGTGGCCAGTGCACCGATTCTCAATCCGTCTTTTTCATCATAGCGGATGTAATTCAGATCCGATATCTCTTTAATATCGATGAGGTACGATGGGCTGACAAAGTTTTGTTTCATCAGGGTGAGCAGGGACTGGCCACCTCCCAGAATCTTGGCTTCTTCCCCAAATTGTGAAAGTAAGTCACAAGCTTCTTTTACGGTTTTGGCGGGGAAATATTTGAAACTTTGCATACACCGATACCTCCAATCAAACCAATTACTCTATTTTCCGTTTTACAGCATCGACAAATTCTTTCCCGAGCTCCCTGGCTTTTGCCCTTAGAATCCTATCGCCGAATGTTGCCAGTTTTCCAACAATTGACACATCTGACGAATAGGAAACTTCGGTTTCATTTTCCGACAATTCAGTGAAATTGATGATAGTCTTTTGTCTGAAATGTCCTAACTTCCGTAGCTCATTGCCCTCTCCCGCGGTCCGTATAAGACGGTAGGGAACGATTTCTTCAATAACCGTCCTGACCTTGAATCGAGCTGTGATGAATCCCACCTTGGCTTTGATTATACTGTTGTACTCCTTGTCATTTACCGGCTCTACCGTTTCACAGCCCGGGATGCAATGCCCTACGATTTCAGGGTCCAAAAGAGAATCCCATACTTTTCGGACAGGTGATTTCACCGAAAATTTTTCTTCAATCAACATTATCGTTCTGTTTAAGCACAACCAGTGCGTCCAGTGCTTTTATGCCGTGGCCTTGGTCAAAAACAATTAATGGATTTATATCAATCTCGGAAATGGAGTCTTTCCAGTCTTCTGCTAATCTGGAAATCCGCAACAGGACATCAACAACAGCCTCAATGTCTGAGCGATTTTTTCCGCGTACCCCTTTTAGGATTTGATACCCCTTTGTCTCCCTGATCATGCGTTCCGCATCTGAATTTGACAACGGGACGACACGCAACGATATGTCTTTTAATACTTCCACAAAAACGCCTCCCAACCCAAAAGCAATTGTCGGACCGAACTGGAGATCCTGGGACATACCCACAATGACTTCAGTTCCACCTTGAATCATTTCTTGCACCAAAACACCGTTGATTTTCGCTTTTGGGTTATACGTTTTTACATTTTCAATAATTTCTTCATAAATTCGTACGGTCTCATCTTTGGAGTTGACACCCAGTCTAACCGCATCGGCCTCTGATTTATGGATGATATCAGGAGAATCAATTTTAAGTACAACCGGGAATCCGATCTCCTCGGCAAAGCGGGCAGCTTCGAGTGACGATTTTGTTACCTTTTCCCTTGTAACCGGGATGCCGTATTGCTTTAACAGGGTCTTGCTTCGGTGTTCACTAAGACTCTTACATCCCGTATCCAGGATGTTTTTTACACGACCTAAAAAGGCGGAGCGGTCGGGGCGATCATCCCGGTATTTGGTGACCGGGCCTTTTCCCAGTATTTGACCGTAGTCGACCAAGGCCTTCACAGCCGTTGCACACCTCTCAGGCGATCTAAACAGAGTGATTTCACTATTATTTAATATCTTTATCCCGGGTTCAGACAATCCGCCTGCAGCCCACCAGGTAACGACCGGTTTTGAGGTTCCTTTGGCAGCCTCTATGATCTGTAAACCCCTTTTTTCACTGGATTCCCCTGCAACCATGGATACATTAACTTGAATAATGTCAAAATTGCAGTCCTCCGCAAAGAGCTTCATACACCGCCCAAACATTTCAGGGTCATTGAAGAGCTGACCGGTTAAATCAAACGGGTTTGCTATCTGGCCAAAAGATGAAATTTCTTTTGATACCAGTTTTTTGGTCTTCCGAGAAGGCTCCGGAACTGACAGGCCCAGTTTTGTATAGTAATCCGCCATTATAATACCTCCGCCTCCCGTGCTGGTAAGAATACCCACCCTATTCCCTTTTGGGATTTGGCCTTTGGAGAATAATGAGGCGGTTTGAAACAATTCATCGTAGTTTTGAACCCTGATAACACCCTTTTGATTAAAGACGGCATCAATGACCGAATTCGATCCAGCCAAGGAACCGGTATGTGAAGCAGTAGCCTTTTTACCTGCTTCTGTTTCTCCAATTTTCAAAACAATGATCGGTTTTTGATGCCTCAGCGCAATTTCAGCGGCTTCAACGAATTTTGATCCATCCTTAAACCCCTCTATTACCGCTGCAATCACTTTGGTATTTTCATCATGAAGGACTAAATATTTTATAAAATCGGATACTTCAATATCTGCTTCATTTCCGCTGGAAATGAAATAGCTCAAGCCGATGTTCTTATCCATGGCACGATTTACCAATGAGCCGCCCAACGCGCCACTTTGGGAAATAAATCCGATGCTGCCCGGGATAAGGGCATCGATTTCCAAAAGCTGGGAAAAAGATAGCGCCGTATGACGGTTAAAATTGATCAATCCGATACAATTGGGGCCGCATATTCTCAAATTTTTTGTTCTGGCCAGTTCTTTGATTTTCTGCTGCTCTTTTTTGCCATAACTACCTGTTTCTGCGAAACCGGAGCTAAAAACAACGGCCGCCCTAACATTGTTGTCGGCGCAATCATTCAACACCGAAAGCACATTTTTTTCAGGAACAGCGATGAGGGCACAGTCGATTGGAACAGGGATATTGGAAATATTGGGATAGCACCTTATCCCGTTGAGTTCTTCATATTTTGGATTCACCAAAGCCAAATGGCCGGTGTACCCGTGTTTGGACAGATATTTCAATAACCTGCCGCCGATTCTTGTCGGACTTTTTGATACACCAATAATCGCTATGGATTCCGGGCTCAACAGTGGTGATAGATCAAATGTCATAAAACAACCTCAGCAGCCATCGACAAAAGCGCCTGATCCTAACATATATGGACCATTAATCGGTTTTTGACGTAACCCGAAACAACTGAACTCTTTGGGGTTGCAGTTATTGATCATTTTTTAATTCACTGCAAACCCTGTGCCAGCTATGATTTTATTAAAAATTTATTTACTAATGAGGCCATATATATTTAGACCCGAGCGCCGAGCAGGATATTGAATCGGTCGGCGGCTCAAACTCAGGTCAAAGCGGGTGTAAAACCGGAACTCGGCCGGTCTGTAAATATAATAACCGGGTCATTCGTTTTAAGACGCTTGAAAACAAGGCCTCGGAAGGTTCCGGCTAAACGCCCGCTAAGACCTTCAAACAGTGACCCGGCTGCCGATTAAAAACCCTGCCCGGCTTTGCAGATAAATCCATAGGTAAATGGCAACGGATGTCTAAATAATA
>DRHF01000110.1 GCA_011049715.1 Desulfobacterales bacterium | reverse complement strand
TTGACGAATCCAGTTTTCTTGCAATCTTATCAATTTTACTTTTAAGCTTTTTATCATTGCTTATTTTATCAGTAACCCGCCTGCTTACCTGGGACACGCCGGATTCTCCAATTCCGAAATGGGTGCCGATATCTTTCAGCTTTTCGCCTGTATATCTTTGAGAAAGAAACATTTTTACATTTCTGCCCAAAGCAGATTCTTTTCCGAAAACGGATTCTACTTTGTCGAATATATCTTGCATGGATACTTTCTCAACCAGGGCTTTTATCGCCGGCAGATCTCTATCAGGTTTTTTGCCCGATAAAAAAATGTCTTTGATGAAGGTAATAAAACCTGGGCTGCCTAATAGGGTAGAGCTCACAACCTCATCCATCGGGTTGTCATATTTTTCATTAATCAAAAGATTTACAAAGCTGTGATACCCCTTTTGTGCCATTGAAACTTTATTCCCAAAATATCCAAGAATAAAATCTCTATACAGCCATTTCGGCGGTTTAGTCGCGCCGATGTAAAAACGGTAGCTCGACCATTCATACTCTTCCGGAGTTTTAACCATCTTCGCTCTGACCGGGTTTAAGTGAATATATCTTGAAAGCTCTTTTGCGTACTCGTCAATTTCAACAAGAATCGCTTTGTAACGCCCCTGAAACAAATGACCGGGCCTTGCGCGTTTCACATTGAAGTAAGTTGTATATGCACCGTTAATATGCCGCATGACCTGGGGCAAATTCCCGCAAGGCGTTTCAATCAACAGATGATAATGGTTGTCCATAAGACAGAACGCGTGAATAACGGCATCATATCTTTGTGTGGCCGACTCAAGATATTCAAAAAACTTCTCCCTGTCGCGCTTGCTTTTGAATACATTTTTTCGTTCATTACCTCGGGAAGTCACATGATAAAAGGCTCCCGGATAATTTATCCTCAAGGGACGAGCCATATCTTATCCTTTATATCGGCAGTTATTATTGTACCGAACCTTATAGCCTTTAATCATAAAATCTGTCAAGAATGTAGACCTGACCCCATTGTCTTTAGACCTGACCCCATTGTCTTTTATTATGCCACATACCGGTACCCCAACTGAGAAAGAATCTGGGCACAGGGTAGTAGGAGAGCATTATATCCCCTACGGTGAGAAACCGCAGCAAGACCGATCGTTTTTTTGGGAATAGCCTTCCCGAAAACATGAGAAAAAGCATCAGCTGCGCCATTTCAATTCTATCCCAAATTGAACAAATTCGCTGTTTTTACTCCGATCTTGGTATTCCACAAAAGGAGAAATACCGAATTGCGGATTAAGAAAAAAGGTGCCGCCCAAGCCATAAGTCCTCGCGTCAATATCCCCGATTAGATCAATGGTTTCTGCTTTATATGATTCGCTTCCGTAAGCATAATAGGCAAAAATTTTATCCTTGTCTGTAAAGAATTTCGTGATTTTAATCATGTATGCGGTATCCGAAGCCTTTCCACCGCTGTGAAACTCCGTCTGTGAAAAAGTAACCCGTGGACTGATCGAAACGTATCCGAAAGTATAATACTCTCCCGCAAAAGAAATCCCGTATGAGTCGACAACTTTATATTGAGACCCGAAAACCCTTGCGGAGATGGCGGCAGAAGGAAAAACGGGCGATGACAGTTCAATCCAGCCGAAAACGCGCGGATAGATCTCAGCATCCGGAGAAATGCCCATTTCCGAGGAAAGAATATATTTATTGCTTATCTGATAGGATCCGCCCAAAAGTCCCCGACCATCGATTTCATTGTACTTGTCCAGGTAATCGATCTGACCGTACATGGTAATTTGGGTTTTTGGCAGATAGCGGATTCCTGCATATAGGTTGTAGCCGGACGGGTTGTCGCTGATTCTCAGGTAATTATACCCGGTATAGAATTCAAAGGTATAGATCTCTTGCGCCTGCCTTTTAATGAGTTTGGCATCACGATCGCCAGGGTATATTTTGAGAATCAAATTGCTATAAAATATCGATTGTTTTTTCTCCCCTGCCCACATATGAAAACGAGCCAACCTTACCAGGACGTCACGATTCTTTCTGTCACGGGAAAGAATATCTTCAAGGAACTCCGTTGCCTTTGCGTATTGCTTCTGCCACGCATATATGTCCGCAAGACCGGTCTGTGCTTCTATATTTTTTGGATAACCGGACAAGACCTCTTGATATATTTTCTCCGCCTCATCATATTTTCCGGCCCAGGACAGGACCCGTGCCTTGCCGTTTTTAGCTTCCAGATTACTCGGATATTTCTTCAGAATCGCATCGTAAATTATAATCGCTGCAGTATAGTCTTTTGAATAAGCCTTTTCTCTAGCTTCTTTTAGCAGAGTCTCCACCGAGGCAGCAAACAATGGCAGGGCCACCAACAGTGACATTCCCATGAGGATAAATCCGGTCTTACGCAAATAATGAAGCATCTCATCTCCCATTCATCTTGTCTGTTGTAAATCCTTTCCTTTCAAACTTATCCCATCCTTTTTTTCCCTTGGAAAAGTCCAATATGGCCTTCAGCCTCCACCACAATGTCAGTTGCCGATACCCGAGGTTTTCCAGGATGCCCGCGATGAAAAGAATGAAGATATCTTTTGTTTTTGTGTAATAGAAAAGGGACGTGCCCTTCAAATCCGTTTCGGCGATCTTTTCGGGCCACGCGCTCAGGATAACGGAGAGAGTGGATAGAAATATTCCATAAACAACGGATGCCAAAAGAAATAAAAAAAAATACGTGTAATCCAGGTTCCCAAAAAAGAAAAAGATCGGTAGGGTCAGGTAACCAAAAAGCTCTATCGGTGCTCCTAAAAGCTCAAAAATAAAAAAATAGGGGAAAGCAAACAATCCGACTCGGCCATACTTTTTGTTGAACAGCATTTTTTTATGAAAAATCATTGTCTCCAGCAGGCCTCGTTGCCACCGGTTTCTTTGTTTGGACAGGGATTTGAGGTTTTCGGGAACCTCGGTCCATGCAAGCGGATGCGGGACGAAGAAGATTCTTTTATCCAGTTGTTTCTCCTTAATAAAACGCTGCATTCTGACGATGATTTCCATATCCTCGCAAACCGTTTCTGAGCTTTGCCCCACGTATTCACTGATTATTTTTGAAGTAAGAAACTTGGTCAGGTATCCACCTGCCCTGCAGACAAACTCTTTATTAAATATGCCGAAAACCCCTGAAATAATTAAAATGGACTGAAGCCGGGAAAGCGCTGTTCTGCCCAGGGTAAACGATCTCAGGTATTCTACGGTCTGCATTCGGACGATCCACTTCTTTGAAAGCCTAGGGGCTACGACCTTTCCATCTTTGATAATCGAGTCGTTTGCGATTGCAACCTGACCTCCAATGGCCACAATCTCCTGATGGTCAAGAACGGAACGGAAAGCCTGCAGAAGGGCTTCAGCATCTAGGATGGAATCGGCATCTATGGAGACAAAGTAGGGACAAAAGGATGCGTTAATTCCGGCGTTCAGCGCGTCCGCTTTCCCCCCGTTGACCTTATCGATAACCACGAATCGGCGGACTTGTCCTGGAATTTGGGACTTCACCTCGTAAAGCCCGCGGATGGGAGCGGTTGATATGCGGCTCAGATAATTTATATCAACCCGTTTGAGATCGAAAGCATCGTTTAAAGTACTCAGCGTGTTATCTCCGGATCCATCATTCACTACAACGATTTCAAACCTGGGGAATTTAAGGTTCATTAAGGATTTGATCGATTCGACGATGGTTTTTTCTTCGTTGTAAGCCGGGACGATTATGGAAATGGGAGGAGTGAAGGGGGAGGCCATCGCGATATCGAGACCCTCATAGCTTTTGCCGATTATCCTCCTGCGGACATCGTAGAACGCTACCAGCAAAAAAACCAGATTCAAGGTATTGTACAGCAGCAGGTAGCAGATGAAAAAGAATTGACAAAAATGATACAGATATAGAAAAAATACCATCTATCGCATTGATCCTTTTTGCTTTTCAGCCGCCTGCCTGATTTTTTTGTCCGGATCCTTTATGGCTATTTCAAAGGCGCCACCATAGTCTTCTTCGTCCTTGAAAAGGGACAAAACCTTAAATGCATGATACCGCAGCTTCGTGTTCGCGTTTTCTTTCAGGATATGGAGCATTTTGCTTTTGTCGCAGAGCCCGGAAATGATGACAAGGGCTTTCGGGTTGTTCTTTACAGCATCATCGTAGGTGATGCCCGCGGCATAGGAGACGGCGTTCAGATAGGAACGGTACTCTGAAAAGGTGTAGGCTTTGGTTTCCAGGAATGAAACTGTCTTTTTCAGATCGATTTTCGATAGCCCGATGATCGCACGCAGCCTTACATATTCATCGATGTCATCCATGGCTTTCAAAAGCGTTGGATAACTGCTGTCGGTGGGGGTCGAGGCGATGGCGTTTACAGCCGCGGCCCGGACACGTTCGTTGGGATCATAAACAAAGTCTTCCATTGTCTTTGACAGCTGTTTATTCTGGAATTTGCTCAAAGCGCCGATGGCAGCACATCGCACCTCATGTTCTTTATCCTTCAGCAAATTTTTGAGCAAAGGAATCGACTCCCGTTTCTCGGTCTTGCCCATAAGCCACGCCATTCCGATTTTCCTTGTTTTCTTGTCCGGGACACTGCGAACCAGGGCTCTGACGGTATCGATATCATCCAGAAGGATGTTGCTCAGGGAGGTGGTAATGGTCTCCCTGAAGTCGCGGTCATTTGTTTCCAGCACGTGGAATAACGCCTCCAACGCTTTGGGGTTTTTATAATTACCGAGCAATTCCCCGGCCCTGTTCCGTACCGAAGGAACCGGATCCGCCAGTGTGGCTGAAAGAGCGGAAATAGTTTCTTCCTCTCTCCCGAGCAAGACGATGACGCCCATGGCCACTTCCCTTACCTGTGGGTGGGGGTCCTTGCTCATTATGCCAAGGATAGAAGTGAAATAGTCTGGGGTGGCAATCCGTTTCATCATTTCCATCGCCTTAACCCGAATTTGGGGATCAATGGACTCTTTAGCCATATTTACGAGTTTGGCGACAAATTCTCGTTCATTAATTTCGAAAAGCAGCGATATTTCAATATGCTTGATACTGCGGGACTTTTCTTTGATCCTGTTTATAATATCGACAAACCGTTCATCCTTGGAGATGTTTTGGACTTCTTCTCGTATCTCTTTGATATTATCAACCTTGTAAAATTCTTTTAAAAACAAAGTGCTGTCCAGAACCGCAAGGCCGATGAAGGCACCGGCAACGACTCTCTGGTGGGGATCCTCCAGCATATTGGTTACATACGGTTTCAATTGGATGTTTCCCGATATGCTGACAGCCAGTACCAATGCCAGACGAACATTTTCATTGGGATCATTTTCCAGCGTTAATGCTTTTTCCAAAAAACCCGGATCGTCTGTGAGACGGATTCCCGTAAGGACTGCAATTCGAACCGGAGCCGACGGATCGAAAAGGGCCCCTCCAAGTATCGTTCGATTTTTCTTGAATCCGAATTGGATCAAAGCCCGGATGGCCTTTTCCCGGATATATTCGTTTGTTCGTTGGGAATGATCGTATACATACTGATAAGCGTCTTTATCCCCAATTAAGGAGGCGATATCGACCACAGAGCCAATGGTTTCATTGGAGAGTTTCACGCCCGTAAATTGGTCTAAGATGTCTTGGAATCGTTTCGGTTTTATGGATGCGATATATTCGATAATGCATTTTCTGAGTGTATCCGATGCATACGGCAATATACGAACAATATCATAAAGGGCCTCGGAATATTTTATGGAAGAAAAATATTTTACCGCTTCGATCCGGACTTCTTCGGGTGATTCCTGCAATATCTCCATAATTGCCGGGGTAATGACTTTAATGTTCAGCTCTCGCATGACCACAAACGCGTTGGCTCTGACCGCAGGTGAAGGATCTGCAATTAGTTTGGTAATTTCTGCTTTATGCCGACTCGCCTTTAGCATGGATAGGGCTCTGAGCGCGGAAATTCTAGCTTCAGGATTGGGGTCCTCCAGAATTTTTACGATGTCATCCGAGAATTCTACGGCATTCAAGAGCCCGAGAGATTCGGCTGAAGACATTCTGACCCAATATTCCGGATCCTTTAAATGTTCTATCAATAGGGGAATCGACTCTTTTGCTCCTATCCTTCCAAGGCTTTCTATGATTCTTGCCTTGGGAGTCGATTCAGAGGAATTTTTCAGCAGCTGCACCAGGGGCTCCGCCGCCCCTTGGGCTTGAGCCTCTCCCAGAAGCCGTATAATCCTTTTCTGAAAAACACTTTCCGAGTTAAATAAATATTCATTCAAACTTTCAACAACCCCGGACTTCGCAGCGAGGAAAAGAATTTTCCTTAGTTCCGGTTTATAAGCGCCCTTGCCATACTCTTGCAAAATTTTTCGTATATACCCCATTTTTTCAAGGGCCATTGCAGCGCGCCTGCAAACTTCCCGGTCTTCATCCTCCAACGCAATCAGAAGAGAAGGGATGGATGTTTCCCCCAGTTGCTCGAGAGCCTCAACGGCGCGGATCCGAACCCACCACTCTGGATCCTTTAAAACGTTTATGAGGTATTGAACGACCATTGGATTTCTCATTGCACCCAATGCCTGTGAAACACGGGTTCTTACAAAAGGGGTCGGCTCCGAAATGAGCAACTCCGTGAGCTTTATGATGGCCTTTTCATACTTGATTTTCCCAAGGGCCCCTGCAGCCTTCGCTCTCACTTCCGGACTGGCGTCCAGAAGAGATTCCATAAGGGAGTTTGCTGCGGATTCCGCGCCCAGGGAACCGAGTATCTCTGCTGCCCATGCCCTTCTACTCTCATTTTTTAAATTCTTCAGTTCCTTCGTTAACGGATGAATCGTTTCAGCACCGATCAAAACAAGGATTTCCCCGATTCGAGGCGGTAGCCAGGTTTCAGGAGAACCAAGCGCCTCTATAAGAAAAGGGATTGCTCTTTTATCCCGAATTCTGCCAAGCGACCTCAAGGCCGCCAGTCGAACATCTTCGTCTTCGTTAGTTATATCTCGAACGGTGGAAAGAAGGATGGGAACCGCCCTTCCCGAGCCGATGCGGCCTAGCTTTTCACAGGAAAATACCCTTTTTTTCCAGGATTTAGATTTTTCTAACATGTGTATATACTTATCGGTGATCTTCGTGGCATCATAAAGATCGCGAAGAAAACTCTTGGAGCCTAAGCGTTCGGCTCCGAAATCGATAATTTTTTCGACGATGACGGGATTCCCAATATCCCTCAGTCTGTTTGCTACCTGTTTTAACGAATCGGCGTCTTCGGCTCGGATTTGAAAATTATCCAGGTGTTTGGAGACAATTCTATGTGCCCTGAATGATTGAAAGGATCCCCATTTCCTTTTAGCGATAACGAACAGGAAAAAAACAGTCGTGGTTAATAAAAGGACCAAAATGGCAACCGTTATCAGGTATCTTTTCGATGTTTGAAAAAACCCCTGACCCTGATCGCTCTTAAAGGGGCCAACTGTCGGTGCCTCAACCGGTTCTTTGATGTTTGTCTCAATTGCTTCATTTTTGGACAAAAGCTTTTTGGTCTTAGCCTCAACAAGTTTCAGTTCAACAGATGGATTCTGTTTGAGCTTGACGGATGTACTACTTTTTTCATCGGCCACATTTTCCCACGGTAAGGATCGGCTGCTCGATTCCGAAAAACTTCTGTTCGATGGTGCGGTGTCGCTTGCCGGATCACGTAGTTGTTTTTCCGATTTGAGTAAACGGCTTTTGAGTCTGTACTTGACGACAAACGGATTCGTGAATCCAAATTCCGCAATTTGTTTGCTCAATAGGTTTGCAGACGATTTCGAACGAAGGTTGCCGCATTGAACTTTATAAAAGGATCTTTCTGGGTACACCGCACAGTCTATACCGAGTTTGTTTAGATCTCGTTTCTTTCTGGTGGCGGAATCCAGAAGGGAATACGCCCCGATCTGAACGCGGAAAATCGTAGAATATTCAGAGGGCCCTGCAGCTTGGGCGCTTTGACCCGACACTGTCTTTGACTGCTGGTTTTTTCCTTTAGAAACTTGCCCCAAAGCATTTTGGGCGAAAAAAAAAGAAAACAGGAAAAAGACGATAAGCAATACGGTTAGAAAAGATAAAGGGATAGGTGTCTTTTTGGATTTCGAGCCCATTGGCATTAATTGACCGACTAGAAGGAAGTCAGAGAATTTTTTTTCGAACATCATCCTAATTTTCACCTGACGAAAAACAAACGATGAAAAATCCTTGAATTTTTATCAAGCAATCCGACAGGTGTCAACACGGATTCTTATACAAGTAATTGATATTTCCCAAAAACTCTCCTTCTTTTTCTTTTCCGTAAAATCAATATTCTACTTTCCGCCTTCAATTTACAATTCGTTTTCTTTTTGCCCTCAACCTTTGATAGCTTTCAAAATAATGAATGGCAAAACCCACGAAACTTGGGAATTGAACCAGTTCTGCTTTTGCAGACTCCATTACCCTCTCTAAATCCTCTGCACTTTTTTTTGCAAAGGATAGCTTTTTCGAGGAAACAAATGTCTTTTTCTTCTGTGATAAGTATAGGGTGCTGTCTTTTCCAAAGGAAATGCCGGCAGGAATATAGCGAAGGGTAATCGAAGTCCCTTCTGATTTGCGGATTTGGATTCCGGGGGGATCATTGCCTTTTTCGAACTCGATAATGGTTTCATCCGGTAAATCCAGGGTTTCGAGCCCGATAAAGACCTTTTTGCCTTTTTTCGAAGCATATTGAAGCTCTCCTTTTGCATGAACCAGGATTCCATCTGCGCCGAAAGCTTGGGTGCGGTAGTCCATGATACCGATATTGTCGACGATATCTATGATCCACTCCGCTAAAGGACGACCTTCGAGCTCCGCAACCGGTTCATAAAAAAGATTGTTTTCGTCAAACCAGAAAGGGATATCCACACCAACCTCGATCCCCGTATGTCGGGTTTCCTCCATGATCCGCCTTAAAAGGTCCAGGTATTGATTCATGATCTCATTTTTATAAATTCCCGGAAACTCCGGTAACAGGTAAGGTTCAATGTCGTACCGAAGGCCATCAAAGCGTTCTTTGCTGGAAACGGACCGGTTAAACCGGACCAGGGATCGGACAGTTTCGATCACATAGTGATGCCATTCCCGCAGCGCGAATCGTGGATCTCCATCAAGGGCATGGACCCTGATCTTTTTACTGTGAAATAAAGAAATTAGAAAACGAACCTTTTCTTCGTCCCAGGAGATTATACCGTTTATTTTTGCTCCTCCGGCCATGGGGAGCTGCAAAAAGATATCCGTTATCGCATTTTCCAGACAGAACTGGACGATCTGGTCCTGCTTTTCACGATCTGCCAGTAAGGCTCTGGTATTCCAGACCCACATACCTTTTTGTTCGACTGAACGATAGAACTTCTTTCTGTGGGGCCGGACGATCGGAACATTCTTTTGTCGCGTCAGAGCAATGTCGCTGATCCAAATTTTTCCCCTTCCGGATTGAGCCTGGAAAACCAGGCTCGCAAGGTATTTTCTGTCGATTCGATTCGGGATGGACTCCAAGGGAACCCAACCTCTTTGCCAAAATTTCTTGATTCTACCAGAAGGCAGAAACGATTCAATATCTCCTACTTTGACGGAATCTTCTCTTTTTTCCCAAAAGTAATCCGCAACTTGAAGAGCCAGCTGCTCTCCGCCAGCCTCTCCTTTGATATTAAAGGTGAAAAATGAAAAGGGGGTCGAGTCAAGAAAGACCCTTTGCGACAGGGGTTTTTTAAAATCGAAGAGATGAATCCAAAAACCGGCAAAACCCGGTCTTTTTTGATTGTAGGAAAAGTAAAGAGCCGAGAGGTCATCAGGTGGTTTCTCGATTGTTATGTGGGATTCCGAAGGCGATCCGTAGAAATTCCCAAAATAACCTCTCAGCCGATTGGTGTTTTCTCCCTGGAAATCATCGAGCAGGTAAACATCTCCGATAAACGACGGAATTTGGTTTTTGAGGGCGACGGGCTCTGAAACGCGCGGCTTATCCTTTCGAATATCGTAAACGATCAATTCATCTCCTGTCTGTTTATGAAGAATCCCCACGGAGATGTATCCTATTTCAGAAGGATCCTCTATACCCCAATGAACGAGATTGATTTTTCGACTTGGTAAAGCCTGTTCAGAACCATAAAGATTACATATCAGAAGTGCATTGATGAATACCCAAAACCCCATACCTCTGGCGGTATATCGGATCTTTGTTGATAGGTGGTTTTTTAACATGGTTGTATTATACAAAAATATTCCTGTCTGTTAAATACCAAAAAGGATTTTTCAGAGTTTGCAGATTTCAACTAACAGATCACTTATGTTCTGAATTATTAATTCAGGACGGTCAAATTGAATATCGGGTACACTCCCTTCAACCAAAATCCATTGGCAAATTGTAGATAGTCCCATGTAGTCTTTTCGTTGGCGTTCCTTAGAAGATCTTAGATATTCTTTTGCTTTTTTTCCGATTTTGCCCCTTTAATTCATAGGCTTTTTTTTGAAAAAGGCCTATTCTTGATAAGACACGATTCTAAAAACAGTTTTTTCTTTGATGACACGATATGGTAGGTCTTCCCCTTCATTATTTTTCACAATAACCGTTATGTTTTCTTTGGGTAGGTTCCCGATAACAAACCCAACCATCGGATGAATTTGTTGAGTATTGGTTTTGATGATCAGGTTCTTTTCTTGATCTTGAACGACTTTTAACTTGATTCGATTTCTATATCTGATGAATTCTCCAAATGCCGTAAGGTTTCCTATCCAGCCTTTTACTTTTAAAATATGATTCATCAGTTTCTCTTGCGCGATCAATTTATAGTTTTTGTTTCTTGTGTCGGAAGGGTGAACCAAGAGGACCGTAATGCCCTCGTTTTCCATATTAGCGGTCGCTACTTCCATCCACTTTTTTACGGCTCGATCAAGCGATTTTTCAGTAAGGAAGTCTAAAGCGTCATCAAGAGTGACAGGTATTTCTATCACTTTCGATACTTCAGAGCCGATTTTTCGGTTTTTAAACGCAAAAAAGGGAAAGGCGGACAGTACATCGTTGGCTGAAAAAGTTGAATCGTAAAGATAACCTGCTTCCTCAAGGATGCCAATCAATCCAAACGGAAAAGCCAAATCGCCTGCACGAAAACTGATGGTTTTTTGACCCGGGATGTCGCGATCCAACAATTCTTTACTTACGATAACTTCTCCATATACGGTTTTTTGATTTTGGGGATGATAGGTTTTCAACGATTCCAAAGGTGTTCCTTCCGTAATGTCGGCAAAATCCCTGGAATGGGAAACCGTATGTGAACCAATATCCCACCCCCTCCTTTTTAGTTGCTTGATAGCGATTTTATTATCTTCTATATTGTAATAATCAATATCCATCGCATCGACAAAAGTTTTGGTCGTTTCGAAAAAAGTACTGGTAACGCCATATTTTTTTTCCAGATCGGCGTATTTCAAAGAATCAACAAATGAAGTTTGCGCGTCGACGTCATGAGTCAAAATCAGCGCTGTTGTCTTGGCGAAGGGGATAGGGCTGAGATAAATAAAGGGTTTGGTGTGGGCTTGATAGATTGCTTTGAGAATTAACATAATCACATCGGCGGATGGTTCAAAGGCATTGACATATTTTCTTTGCGCTTCATAGTCTTTTCCCAATTGAGGAAGAAGGACCGTGTCTGTATATGTAACTCCCAGCAGGTATGTCTTTCCTCGACCATAGCGAGAACCACAAAAGGCAACCGAGCCGTCATCAAAAACCGCCAGCGGTTTAGTCCCTTTTGACACTCGATAGCCATGTGTCCATATTACCTCATCATAAAGGTGTTCCTCTCCGTTTCCCAGAGAAATGGTCGATTCTTGCGGCCGATTAATATATTTCAGCGCTTGGTCGGTTCCTGAAAAGTGCATCCGATAGCGTTTTCTGCTCGGTGTATAGTGGGTGACTCCAAAAAGAGGATAAAAATGTTTACCAATTTGCCCAGTAGAAACAACCACTCCTCCACCTTCAACATAATCATAGAGTAAGTTAATTATCTGCGTATCAATCTTTGAATCTAGCAATGAGCCTGCCGTAAATATTGTTGGGAAACTGGAGATTTCAGTTGGATTTATAATAATTTGATAGGGGATACCCTGAATATCAAAAATACGTTTTAGCGCCAAAAACTCGATGTTCCCGCTGACAGAATCCTCATAGTTGGGGATTTTCAGCAATCCGGCATATACAGGAAACGAGTTGGTTGGTTGGGCGCTTAGGTGGCTTGCAAACAGAATCAAAACAATGGTAACCGAATATTTTTTCATTACTTAATTTCCCCAAAAAAGCTTATCTTGATTAAGATAAAGTTCTGTGGCGATCACGAACCAGGCGGTACTGGCGACACTAGGAAATATGCTGAATTGAAAAGGGATTTCGATAGAGGCATACTGAAACCCACCGCCGTCTTGCATTCTCATCATCGCGTTGATGATTGCCGCACCTTTTTCAAAATTACCCGCGCGAATAAAGGCAGCCGCCACGCCCAACGAACCTTCTACCCATACTAAATTAAGATCCCTCCAAGTCATATTCGGTTTCTCCCGGTAATAAAACTGATTGACTCTATCGTTTTCATACACCGTCTCTTTATAATATGGAGCATACCCCTTAATCCCTTTTGATATAGTGAAAAAGTTGTTTGTTGCCTTCAGGCATTGTGTTGCTTTTTCATCTTCTCCAAGACTAAAAAGAAAAAAGGCTCCCCAGGAAGCGCCATCAAGAGGAAGAAACTGATCGATTCGTTGGGTTTCTTTAATTCCCCTGAAAAACTGACTGTCGTTTTTACTCCAGATTTTAAGTAATCCTTTTTTAATGAGGTCCGCTTTTTTAATGTACTCGCCATCACCAGTGATTCGTCCGAGGTCCCTAATGAAAAAGTAAGCATCGATATTGTGTTCCGTACTGATCCAGTAGATAGGAGCTGGGTTATAATTTTCCATTATTTTATTGAAGTCTTCCGAAACTTTTAGAAAAAGGGTGGCGGAGCCGCCAGTAATAAGTCCATATCTTTTGTCAGATGGCTCCATCACTTGTCTGGAAATTATAAACCGCGCGATTTTTTTGGCAAACTCAAGATAATCCGCGGCTAACACATCTTGTTCCAAGTGGGCCTTGTCGGTTTCAAGTCGCTTTCCAAGATAATAGACAGCTGAATAACCAACCCAGGCAATTGCGCCTAATCTCTTGATGGCGCCTTGATGATCTAGATTTGACGGCCAAGAGTTGTTGGTATTATAAGCAGACCATAAACTGCCATCATCAGACAGCAGTCTCATTAACGCTCCCAGAATGTATTCGGCTTTTTGATAATCTTTGACCATCGTAAAAGCGATAATAGCCAAAGCGTTATCATAAATAAAGGACCTGCCGAAAAGATGTGGATAAACCGAACTGCTGGAAGGAATACGATAACTCAGAATTAATCTGCGTCGATACGGAGCGGGAAGAGGAATAGTGGTATTCGGAACAATTTGCGCTGAAAGCCATTTCACTGCCTCTTTTCTGATCTTTTTAATTTGCTCTGACATACCAGTCTCTTGCGTTAGTAATAAATTCTCGGATAACACGATATTCCCAAATAAAAGAACTAATACAAAGGGGAGTGCTATTTTCTTAATTTCTTTAATTATCGCCATTTTAAGTTTTTTTGGTAAGAATTTGAGTTCATCCGCACGCTTAGTGCGTGGATCCAAGAAAGTCGAACGTCTCCGGGCGTCGCATATCACATCGCTGTTTCCTCTCGGCTGCAAACCTGCCAAATTCCAAAAGACGAGTTTTCTTCTCATGAAGACCGAGATCAAACTTTGATAGCCCTCTTTTAAGCTCACTACCCTGGCTTTTTACCAACGCAGCTTTAGGTGGTTTGAAGCCTGCTCCTGCAAGCCGGCTTCGAGTCCCGCCCCGGCGGATCATCTTTTGTGCAGTTACGCACACTTTATGAAAAAGTGCACTCGTGGCGCACTATATTGAGAGTACCTCAGGTTGTAAGAAACCTGTGATATCCTCTAAATTCAGACCAAAATTTGATGGATTTATAGCCTGAAATTCCTATCCGTCAAAACTCAAATGCATTTTGTGCCAATTGCAGATATTATCTAACGACAACTGATATAATCCACCCTACCTTTGGGTATTCCCTTGAATTTAATCGCCCGTATACGAGTCCTATCCGGCCCTTTTAAGGCATTCTGAGACAATTCCACCCCGGTTGTGGATGCTTCCCGACCACCCGTTGCTCTATGGAACCTGATTTTGTTGGTTCGTATGTCGAAGTGTATACTATTTGTATATAAAAGGGGGGTGCGTGACCATTGATACCCCCCTTCCTGTCATTTCAAAATAAAAGCATGCTTTTTTGAGGGGGGGTAGGGGTGCCGGTGTCGTAGTCTTTCTTTTCCTGTCTGTTTGCAACATTAGCCATGGCAATCATGCAATCTCTATGGTTTTTGGCCTTCTGAGGGTCTCCAGATTAAACGATCTCCCTTTGATGTATGGATTTTCCCCCTTCACGCGCAATCAAGCACTTAGCCGTCTTTCGCTCCTCTGGTTTTTATCTGGTATATCCAGGTTAGTTGAATTCCACACCGATACCGTGGGGGGCGACCCTGGCAATTTTGCCGGCTCTCTTCTCGCCTGGGGATTCAATGGTCATTGAAATATCTTGCCCTTCGGAGAAGCGCCCCTTTGTTTTGATAAAGGCTCCGCAGTCACTATTGCTTTCAATCAAACCCCGATAGATGCGACCCATCACAACAAAGTCTACACCCCTTGAAATAGCGAGCCTTACGCTTTCTCTTTTGTCTTTAGCGGTCATATTTCCCCTTTCACGTGCAATCAGGTACTTGCAGCCCCTTTCTTCTTTCGCTTCTGGTGTTCCCGGAGACAGGCCCTATCCTTCCGGGCAAGAGCACAAACTTTCTTGTTATCAAGCTCCTTGCAGTTAACATGATTATACAATGGACACTCCGGATATTGATTCGACATTCTTTTTTTAATCTTTTCTTGGGTTTTGTGGCACCATTTACCGCATCCACAACACGGGCAAATTAGGCCAATATATTGTCGCCTGGAGAATCTACAACTCGACCATGATGTTGTTGGAAAATTTCAGTGATCAAAACTCGGTGAGCAGCTAAATCTCGGACAGTGGCCTCTTCGTCGTCTCTCATGAGTCGGCTATATCCGATGACATCAGCACTTAGGATGGCGGCGAGCTTACGTTTAAAACCCTTTTCTGCCATAATGGCACCCCCTTTTTAAGGTTTCAAACAAAGGAACTCAGGATATGGACTATTCAACGCAACGCATAATCAGATTAGAAACCGGGTTCAATTCTGTATATGGAGAACCGCTTCAGGTCAGCTGGAATAGGAGAAT
>DRHF01000109.1 GCA_011049715.1 Desulfobacterales bacterium | reverse complement strand
CTCATAAGAAGCTATTTGTCAACCTGTAGGAAACAAGGCATCAAGTCAAGCCATGCATTGAGTCTGCTGTTCAACGGCAAGCTGCCTGACTTCCAGACCAAAATAGTAGTATAAGCAGAGATTACGCTGGGCAGTTACAATTAATTAATGTAAGTATTCAAGTAGTGAAAGTTCCCATCGATAGCATCGGGGACGTCCCTAAGCTTTTGACCCTTCCACTTGGATTGGCTCCAAATAAAAGGTTTGCCCTTTATCTTTGCCGAGCCAAGCTTCATCCAAAAAGCGTGATTTTTTGATTTTAAATCGAGGACGCCTTTTAAGCTGGATACATAGGATGTCATTTTTGCGGAGACGGCCTTGGCATCAGCAGCACCATCGGGGAGTGTCCGTGGAGTGGGGGTCGTTCCATAGCCCAGATCCCATCTGCCATAGATAGACAAGGGCTCGTTGGGGGCGGTGTAGGTGATCAGCTTTTTAGCGGACTCGATATCTTTGACGCCGCCGATCTGAGCGATAAATTGGATGCGCCGGAGCGGACGATTGTCAATCGCCTTGAGGTCATTGGCAATTTGTTTTGAGATAGGATAATTGACGCCCAAGATGTAGTCCGGTTGCAGGAGCTTTTTATCATACTCTTTTGATAGGCCTTCAGGTTTGGTAATAACTTGGTAGCCCTTGGCCCCGTCCGGTTTGAAGTAGACAAAGTTTTTGTACGACATCTCCACAATACCGATCTCTTTGGTTTTTGTGTCTACAATCATGTAGCCATTCATGTAAGTGCCCGAGGCTTCAAGAGATACAAGTTCATAAAACTCATCCAAGGAGCTGGCAAACTGTTCCGCCAAAGTACCTCTTAAATACATCCACAGGGCATTAGTTTTAGGCTTGGTAAAGGTAGCGTGATGTGTGGTCTCATTGAACATGATACCCTTATTGTTATAACCAAAGTCGGTTGCCGAGCCGATAAATCCAGGGAACGCTGTATTAACGGTCAGATAATCCCCATTGATATAATAAGTGGTGGCCCCACTTTGATCGAGGAAACTCATCCAGGAATTGTGGGTGATAAAAATGTCATCCCCGGTTTTCTTTACAAAGGCGGAACACTTGGGAAGATGCTCACTATCGAGCACATCAAACAGATCCATGAATCCGTTAATAAAATAGATATCCATAAAGGTGAGAGCAGGTGTTTCATAAGCGAGGACCATCTCTTCTTTGGAAAAATAACTCGCTAAGGGAAAGGCATCATTGCCAAACTTGAGAACTGCCGGTGTTTTGAGTTTGGCGCCGTGGTAAATGCCTAGTAAGCGGTACATCAAGCGTTGAAGTCTGGTTTGCAGTTTCTTGTCGGTTGTTTTTTGTACATAGGCCAGAGTGTAATTGTAGTTGGCCAATAAAGCCGCCTTAGCCGCCACGATTTCTTGAGCGGACGGCGGGATTTTTTTGACGAAGGTCGGGGACTGGTCCGTTAGAAAGGCTGAGTCCCATAAATTGTCCCGAGTGGCGATGATCTGGTCTTTTTGCAATCTTCCTTGAATGAAGCCGGCTTCGTATTCAGCCTTGTACGTGTTGGGATCATTAGAGATGATACTCAGATTGAGAATGTGATCCGTCACTTCTATATGCCCTGCCGTATCTTTATCAATACGGTAGCTCGTGCCGCTTGCTCCATAGGATATGCGACCACTCCCCAGCAAAACAATGACAAGAATCAGGGGGAATAGGTGAGATAAAGAAAGTGAATGTCTGTTCATGATATCCTCCAACGACCTGTAGGTCAAAAACCGTCTATTTTTCCAATTCTTCCTTAACAGCGAGGCCAACCTTTTCCAGGGTATACGGCTTCTTTATATACTTGCCTGCCCCTAATTCCTGGGCCATGTCTACCTCTTTTGACTTGACATACCCACTCGCTATGATCGCCTTCTGTCCGGGACGGATCTTTATTATCTCTTCGTAGGTCTCACGTCCGTTGAGCCCTTTGGGCATGACCATATCGAGTACGATCAAGTCCACGGGATTTTCTTTCAGATATTCAACGGCCTCTTCGCCGCTTGAGACAGCGTCAGCGGTATAATCCAGTCTGGTCAGCAACCGGCAAGCAATCTCCCTTTGCATCTCCTCATCATCAACTACCAGGACCTTCTCTCCATGCCCTTGATATTCTTTCAGAGGGATCGCTTCTTTCTCGGGAGCCAACGCCTTTCTTGTCGCAGGGAAATAAAGCTCAAAAGTGGTCCCCTTCCTACTGCTTCTCACATCTATGTACCCATTATGATCTTGGATTGCATTCCAGACAACAGCAAGGCCCAAACCTGTACCACTTCTACCCATCACTTTCTTGGTATAGAAGGGCTCAAATATTCTATCCAGGTCTTGAGAAGATATGCCGGACCCATCATCCAATATGGTCAGTACCACATATTCACCTGTGCGCACATCTTCATATCCCCTAAGGAGTTCATCCAGATATTGGTTTATGGTCGCCACGGTGACGGTTCCGGCGCCATCAATGGCTTCCGAGGCATTGGTTACAAGATTCATCAGGATCTTTTTAACGTGAGAGGCCGAACAAGTGATATTCAACAATTCGGAATCAAGCGCAGTTTTGAAAGTAATCAGGGGATGGATACTTTCTATCTTTTGGTGCTCGGCAGAATCCAGATATTCTTCGACCAAGGTATTGAGATCTAGGACGTCTTTACCGGTAGCCACCCCCCTGGCGATGGTGATCAAATCCGAGACCACATCGGCAGCCCTCATGCCAGACTCCTGTATGGTCTCGATAGGCTCTCGAAGCGGACTGTCTTCGGATAAATCCATTAAGAGCAGTCCCGGATAGCTTACGATCCCTGACAGGATGTTGTTCAGATCATGGGCAATGCCTCCTGCCATAAGACCCATGGCCTCCATTTTCCGGGCACGTTGGAGTTTGGCTTCCAGGTTCTTTTTTTCGGTCTGATCAATCGAAATAATTATAGCGCCTTCCTCAAAAGGAAACATTTTGATGTCAAGAAATCTGCCTTTGTAGTCCTGATCCGAAAAGTCTTTTGATTCTCCCCGCTTAATACATTCCATCAATTCCTGATGCATATCGATGAGATGGCTTGCCGCATAATCCCTGTACATCACATCTCCAATTCGGGGTAACCTGTCACCGGATGTTTTTTTGGCCTTATTGTACATCGTGATACGCGCATCCTTATCGACAACGATGGTTTCAATTGGATTGTCTTCAAACAGAGCACGATAACGCTCCTCACTTTCCCGCAGTTCATCCTCAGCTTGTTTTCGCAATTCCAGCTCAGTGTTTATGGTCTGATATGATTCATGGAGATTCACGGCCATCTCAATCGTCGAATCTACCACTTGATCCAATTCATCATGTTTCGTGGAAACGCGACGATTTAACCTTAATGGTCGTGGAAGGTTTTTAAGATCTAAGCTCTTCAAATATAAATTTATTGAACCCAGATGCCTGGTGACCAGTAAATGAAAAATCATCAGGATAAAGCTCGAGACCAAAAAGGTTTTTATTCCTTGCGATATTAGTAGGGAAATAGCTCTATCAAATAGTCGAGAGTAAATCCTTGATAGGCTTGCAGCAACGGTCAGCTTTCCAATTTCACGGTCTTGATTTTTGAAATTATAAATCAGAGGAATGCTTTTTACGATCTCATGCTTGGTTTGCGGGCTCCCAACTACGACAACTTTGTTGCCTTCCTCTGTAATCTCAAGGTATTCAATGTCCCTGAAACGGAGTATTCCTTCTAACTGCAGCCTGACTGATTGCATATCTAAATGCCATAGACTCGAAGCAATAGGAGATAGAAAGCTTTTTTCGATCTTGGAAATGAATACGTCAATGTCATTTACGTCTCTACGGTATTCAGCATATAATTGAATTGCCGTTATAATGACCGTAATTGTGCCACTGAAGAGCAATATGCTTACTATCAGCTTGTATACTAAACGGTTTTGTGATTTCCATAAGAATAGCATGATGCTACACTCCTATATCGAGACATTCATTGGTCCACAGAAGTCCACGTATCGGTTGTGATAACATCGTCAAATTTCTTCCTAAAGTCCTCCCTTAATTTTGGGTTGACCCATTTCAGGACGATATCTCTAATTTTTTGAATGGATTGCTTTTTCTTCAGAAATGCATTGCTTTTCTTTATGATCTTACGGCCCCAATCGGTTTTAGGACAAATTACCCGCCCCACTATAACGTCACCAGCGGTTTCTGTTATATTGATAATGGAAATCTCGTTTTCCCTGTTCATCAACTTGGCTTGGTACACCGCTTCATGGGAGTAGCCTAAGACATAGTCAAGACGATCCTTAAACAACATTTCCATGAGAGCAGAAAAATTACCCGATCCTGATCTCACATGGATGTGGCTTTCTCCTTTTTGTTTATCTAGAATAGCATTAATTCTACTTCCATATCCACGACTGGCAATACCCAAGTGAAGGTTGGATTTCTTTAAAACATCCTTCAATGAGAGAACAGACTGATTTTCAAAAAGATGAGATTTGTCTTTTTTTATGATGAACACAAAGCTTGGAATGTATGGAGCGACACCCACTGGTACTGACAAGTGTCCAATGCTCTCAGTATTACGTGACCTCATGACACCTGGATAACATATTTTTTCACCTTGTTGTAATAGCTTCCACATTCTGTTAAAATTAATCAAATCTCCCCTCTCATGTTGATATTCGGAAAGGCCTTGTTGTATGATTATTAAAATTTCGTTTAGTATTCCCTTATCTTTGTCAGGTCCGCTCTGAATGTCATACGGTGGAAAATCGACTTCTGGCCAGGTAATTGTTTTTTGTGCTGAGCTCTTGACAGGGTAGAAGCCAACAAATAATAACATCAAAACAATAGCAATTTTTTTCATGGGTTGTGCCCTCCATTATTGACGGGTTGCAACACAATCGTTCATGTCAAGAAAATATCGACCTTCCCCAAACCCCTTAGAAATGGCCTTTCCGGGGCTTGAAAAATGGAGCAAAACGCTACCCACAATCCATTGAGCATCATGGAGATTCATTTGATCGATTTTAGCGCGATAAGTGGTTCCGTGCATCGACATATTATAGGCCTCGATCTGCGGATCTCCCTCCCCCGGTATTATGACAAATGGCACAGCTTTCCGGTTGTCTTGCCTGTGCGACGGAAAAATCATGTCTTTCATGGCAAGCCGCACAATTAAGAGATAAAAAGACTTCAAAAACGGTGAAACTTCAGTCTTTATGCATAGTTATACAGCAAAGAATTTTATTTGTCTGTAAGGTTTTGGCTGATTTTTTTGTAGGGCATTGCCTTACAAATCCCGTATCCGGCCACCGTGGTTCAAGGATTGCTGGTCAGAAGGAATCGGATTTGTAACCGTTCACGGTTGAAATTGGTAGATGAAAACCCTTTTGGCAATCCCGTCGGATGTATCCTGTGCCGCAACATATGTCATGCGCTCCTGGGAAAAGGAGGCTCGAATAATATAGCGCGCCAGATTTTCCAGGCCCTCTTGATTGTGCGGCCATATGGTTTTGCCGCAATAAACGTTAAAGCCACTATGATGCCAATTGAGCATGTTTTCGATCACGACATCAGTGATTTTGCCTTCCGCTTTAAGCATCTTGAAGACTTCATAACGCAACAGCTTTTCAAGTTCACCGGTATCAGGCGGTGGGCATACCATGAAGGCGGCATCGTTGTAAAAGCAGCCATCGGTGGCGAGAATATGCAGATGGGGATAAAAATTTTGAAAATCGCCAAAAGTCAAAGCGGCACTGATAACGGTCGTCCCAGACAGCTTCCAATTGTTCAAAATGATCTTCGACGCAGCGGTAATAGGCGCTTGCATTCGGGTTACGTGTTTGATAAGCATCGATGTAAATATTTACTCAAGTTTCGCACCCCCAATGGGGCACGGTGCAGCATCTGGCGTGGGGTAAATAAAATTTTTTGGAAAAACAATGAAGCAATCAGTTTGAACCTGTATCCATAAAGTAATCACCGTGCACAGGCACGCGATGGTCTGGTTTCTTTTTACCCTATGCCTGATGCAACTTTCCTTAAAATATCAGGTGCGAAACTTGAAATATTTATGTATAAGTCTGGACCAACATTTTGATTGTGCCGTCATCATCGCAAAGCAAATTGTTTTAAGCCGGCAATATGCCACATCTTCAACGAAAATATGCTTTAATTTCAAAAGGCATTGGATGGCACGGCAGGGCATGCTTCAATTTTTCGATAATCATAAGGCAGATCGGTCATGATGCAGGAAATTCGATTTCATGGTCGCGGAGGGCAGGGTACGGTGGTGGCCTCGGTCATCCTGGCAAAGGCCTTTTTCTCCGTTGGGTATTATGTCCAGACCTTTCCACATTTTGGTGTGGAGAGGCGGGGGGCGCCGGTTGAGGCATACCTGCGGCTCGATAAAAAGAAGATCCTGATCAGAAGCAACGTGTATAATCCGGACGCTGTAATTGTTCAGGACCGCAAGCTTCTGGAGACAGCGGATGTGACAGGGGGCCTCAAACCCGGCGGGTGGATTTTGTTAAATTCCCCGGTCCTTCCGGAGAACCTGGAACCGTTTAACGGATATAAACTGGCACATGTGGATGCCACCGGCATTGCGGTGGATAATGATCTGGGAACCCATACCCATCCGATGATAAATACGGCAATGACGGGGGCGTTTTCCGGAATTATGGAGACACTACCACTGCATGCGGTGACCTCGGCGATTCAAGAGGAAATTTCTGTGAAGCCGGAACAAAATGTGAAGGCGGCAACCCTTGCATTTGAAGCAGTGGCCTGTTTTGGCATGGTGGACCAGGGCAACGGCGTGGAAAAAACGGAGAAACAGGAAAACGAATAAAATGACTGCAGCAGAAAAATCCATAAATAGGATTCCGTTATTTTATGCACGATCTCATATGTCCACCGAAATCAATAAAACCGGTATGTGGCGATTTGTTCGACCGCGGTATGATGAAAAAACCGCCCCCTGTAGCGTTGCCTGCCCTGCCGGAACAGATATTTCCCGGATCGAGATGCTGATCAGCCGGGGCTTGTTCAAGGAGGCAGGGGAAACCCTGCTACGGGAAAATCCATTCCCTTCGACCTGCGGGCATGTCTGTTTTCATCCCTGTGAAGCGTCCTGCAACAGGAACGAATGGGATGAGCCCGTTGCAATTCAGCACCTTGAACGGTTTCTCGGCGATATGGTTTTGTCAAACGGGAAGGAGAGGGCGATGAACCCGCTTCCGGACAACGGGAAAAGGGTTGCCATTGTCGGCGCCGGGCCGGCGGGTCTGTCTGCGGCTTATTTTATGGCGGCGCTGGGTTACACTTGCGAAGTGTTTGATCAGCATCCCGAACCCGGCGGGGTCCTGCGTTGGGGAATCCCCGGCTTTCGATTACCGGCCCACATTTTAAAAAATGAAATCCAACGGATTGAACACCAGGGTGTTAAGATCCATTGCCAAAAACCGGTGACCCGAGATTTTCTTAAAAATGAGAAAGGACGATTTGATGCGATTTTCATGGCCTGCGGACACACAAAACCGCTGGAAATGAAAATCCCGGGAGCGGTGAAAGCAATTGAAGGGCTCGAATTTCTCCATCGATTTCGCCGGAATCAAACATCCGGGTTTAGTGGGTCTTCAGCAGTGATCGGCGGCGGGAATACCGCCGTTGATGTTGCCCGGTCGTTGGTTCGCGAGGGGACAAATCCTATTTTGGTATATCGCAGGCGCAAAAAAGACATGCCGGCATTTCAGCACGAAGTGGAAATGGCCATTGAGGAGGGTGTTGAAATTATCGAACGGGTTGCCCCTTTGCAGATACAGGAACAAAAAGGTGGGTATCTGCTGACACTGCAGCGAATGAAGATAAGCGGGAGGGATGAAATGGGCCGGGCGAATGTTGTCCCCGACGGATCCGGGCATCAAACCCTGTCGGTCCAAAATGTTTTCAGCGCCATTGGCGCCGAAGCCGGTAAATCCTGGTATCTTCCCGCAGAAAATGCAGGCAAAAGCCTGAGCCTGACCCACACGGTATTTACAGTGGATGATCGGCCGGTGATTTTTGGTGGTGATTTAACCAACCGGATCAAGAGCGTGGCCGATGCCATCGCATCGGGGAAACAGGCGGCAATGGCTCTGGATATTTATTTTAAAAAAGGCTGGGAAGCCATTGAAGAATGTATTGATGAGTGTCGGGTAGGGGATGGGCCATCTCTTTCCATGGAGATCTATCGCAGCGGTGATCGCAAAAAAAGAAATCCCCACGTTGTTTTGTTTGATGAAATCAACACGGATTACTTTGAATCATCCTCCCGGGTTCCCGCGACTCATGGGAAAAACGACCTTCATCTGCCCACTGAACCTGAGCCGGCTTTGCCAACCAAGGCAGCAATAAAAGAAGCCGAACGATGTTTTAACTGTGGCATCTGCAACGATTGCGATAACTGTTGGTTGTTTTGCCCCGAGGTCGCTATAGGTCGGGGCGAAAAGAAGGTGATTGATCTGGATTACTGTAAAGGATGCGGCATCTGTGTGGTGGAATGTCCCCGAAACGCCATCGTCCTGGAGGAGGAGAACATATGAAACAGGTCATGGAGGGAAGCCATGCAGCATCGGAAGCGGTGCGTCTGGCAAAGGTTCAGGTGATCTCTGCCTATCCGATCACTCCACAGACACATATCGTGGAGGCATTGTCGGAATATTGCGAAAATGGTACCATGGATGCGCGATTTTTATGTGTGGAAAGCGAGCACTCTGCTTTGGCTGCGGTGATCAGCGCTTCGACCATGGGGGTGCGAACCTTTACTGCTACGTCTTCACACGGGCTGGCCCTGATGCATGAACTTTTGCATTGGGCTTCCGGGGCCCGCCTTCCGATTGTCATGGCGGAGGTAAACCGCGCGTTGGGGCCCGGATGGAATATCTGGGCCGATCAGACCGACAGCCTCGCCCAGCGGGACACCGGGTGGATACAATTCTACTGTGAAGATGGTCAGGAGGTTTTTGATACCACACTTCACGCGTTCCGGCTGGCCGAATGGGTGAATCTTCCGGTCATGGTGATCCAGGATGCTTTTTTTCTTTCCCATACCCTGGAACCGGTCGATATCCCCGAGCAGAAACAGGTGGATCAATTTCTTCCCCCATTTTCATCCGGTGTAAAACTTGACACCGAAAAGCCCTGTAACATGGGCCAGCTGACGCCCCCATCGATCTACATGGAAATGCGACAGAATATTCAGATGGCCATGGAACAGGTCAGTTCATGTTATTTGGAGGTGGAAAAAGAATTTTCTACCCTTTTTGATCGTCAATACGGTCCGGTGGAAGCGGTTGCGTGTGAAGATGCAGAGGTTATACTGGTTGTGAGCGGAACGATCGCCAGCACCTGCCGCTCTGTCATTTCCGATTTAAGATCAAAAGGGGAAAAGGCGGGGATGCTCAAAATCAAAATGTTCAGGCCCTTTCCTGCTGATTTTGTCCGCCGGGCGGTGAGAGCGGCCAAAAAAGTGGCGGTCATCGATAGAAATATTTCTTTTGGGGCCGGCGGTATTTTTTGCCAGGAGCTAAAATCCGCCCTTTATAACATGGATCCGCACCCGCCGGTGTTTGGGTATATTGCGGGGCTCGGTGGCAGGGATGTGACGCCGGACAGTTTGGAAGCGATATACTGGAAAACAAAAAAGGGCGAGCTTCCAAAGGGAGAAAGTACCTGGGTGGAGACTCAGGTTGTGGAGGTAAAAAATTGAGCCCGCACCATGAAAAGGTTGAACTGATATGATATCGAAATATATCCCTGATATCGATTATCTCTACCCCGGGCATGTGGCATGTCCGGGTTGTGGCGCTGCCATTGCCATGAAATTTGCATTAAAAGCATTGGGCAAAAAGACCGTGGTTGTGATTCCCGCATGCTGTTGGGGGGTTATTTCAGGCGCTTACCCGCAGACCAGTCTCAAGGTGCCGATTTTGCATGCCGCCTTTGCCACGGCCGGGGCCACCGCCAGCGGTGTTCGGGCATCTTTGGATATGCAGGGAGATAGCGAAACCACGGTAATGGCCTGGGCCGGGGACGGCGGCACCTTTGACATTGGATTCCAATCCCTTTCCGGAGCGGTTGAACGGAACGAGAATTTTATCTATGTCTGTTATGACAATGAAGCCTATATGAATACAGGGGCCCAGCGGAGTTCATCCACCCCTTACGGCGCCCGAACCACCACCACACCCGGTCGGAGCTGGAAAAAGACCCATAAGAAGAATATTGTTGAGGCTCTGGCTGCCCATCGTATCCCGTATGCGGCTACCGCCAACATCGCGTTTCCCGAAGACATGATCCGCAAGTTCACCCGGGCAAAAGATATGAAACAAGGGGTTCGATTTATCCATGTTTTTGCGGCCTGCCCGACAGGCTGGAAAGTACCCTCGGAAATGTCCGTCAAGATCTCCCGACTGGCGGTCCAGTCTAATGTGTTCCCGCTATACGAGGTCATAGACGGCACAGGGTACACCCTCAATTTCATCGGAGACAAACCGGTGAAAGACTACATGAAAATGCAGGGCCGGTTTCAACATCTGACAGATGATGATTTTGAAGGTATCCAGGGGATGGTCGACCGCGACTTTGCACTTTTGCAAACTAAGGGTTTGCGCAAAAATAACTTCACATTTTAGCATCTTAGCTTCAGCCCATCTTTGACCGATGCCTCACTCGCAAAATCCTCGAAATAGCTCGCTATTCCTGTGGTTTTACGCTCTCGGATCAGCCAAACCTGAACCAAATCTAAGCGCCAATTCTGCGAAGTTATTTCTGCGCGAACCCTAAAGTGCAGGGCACAAGTGTCAGTTCACCTGCTCAGGATACCGCATCCCGGCGGAGTAAAGAGGCGAAACCCGTGTAGGCTGAGGTGCATGTCCTCGATTGGGGGCGTTCACCGATCAGGGGGTCAGTAAACGGGCGCTGTTTTCCAGTCTTATGGGGAGCGTCAGGCAAAAAGTGGTTCCTTTTTCTTTATCGCTTTTGATTTGAATATTACCACCGAGGCATCGTGATAAGATAAGGGCGCCTGCGAGCCCGAGTCCATGGCCTTTTCTTTGGAGTTCGGATGAGGCGCCTTGGATCTGTGTGTATTGTTTAAAAACGGTATCGTGATGTTCGGGTTTGATCCCGGGTCCGTCATCGGTAATTTCCAGGAGAAGCTGGTCGTCTTTCATTCTCATTTTGATTTCAACCCGTTTTTTGCGGTAGAAAAGGGCGTTGGTGACAAGATTCAAGAAGATCTGACGAAACTTTGTTTCATCCTGTAGCATCTCAATGTTGTTCACGCGTGGCGAAATGTCGAGGAAAACGCCATTTTCGGAAAAAAATTGATACATTTCATTCTCTTTCCAATCTTCCTTTGACTCATCGAAAATAGCCCCCAATGCGGTCTCCAGCCCATCCAAAACGACTTCGTGGACGGTCCGGGAGGGTTGAAACCGGCAACAGATGCATGCGCCGGCTTCGGAGCGACCGATTTCAAGCAAACCATTGACCATTTCACGGGTCTTTTTGATGTTTTTTGCGGCCCGTTTCAATGTTTTTTCCTGCCGGGTGGACAAGGGCCCGTATTTTTCTTTTCTCTCCAGCAGGGAACGGAGACCTGTTTCAACGATCGAAATAGGACCCTTCAATTCATGGATCAGAAACTCGACATTAATCTCCTGGAAGAAGCGTTCTGGCGAATCTGATTTTTTTGGATGTTTTTTTTGGCTCTTGCTGTCTGTTGTCATTTTTTTTGTCCATAATATCTTCTGTTTTTTCATCTGTTGTTCGATCCAAGGCGTACTGATCCGCCGGTAAGAACTGAACGGTCATCGTGGTTCCACCTGAATGGGGGCAATCTTTTTCTCTCCTGCACTGTTCACACAGCTCAATATTTCCCGGGCAGATGTCCTCATCACGGGGGATGTAACCGCACCGTTTCGACGACATCCGGATTTTGAAATTGTACCGTTCGGAAAAAATTTTCATCCTCAGCAGGTCGAAGCCTTTTCCACCGGCGTTGAAATCATAAGGGTTTCGAGTAGAGTACTGCATGGTTTCGTAAGTAATAAAGTTGTTTTCAAAGATAAGGCGTTGCTTTTCAGGGGTTATCCCGACGCCGTAATCCTTGACTTCAAATTCGGGTCCCTTTTTTCCTTCTCGTACCGTCACTTCTATTCGGCCGTTGTCCGGTGTGTTTTCAACCGCATTGCGTATGAGGCCTTCAACAACCTTTTTAAGAACATCCGGCGGTATCCAGATCGATGATGTCGGTTCAAACCGGGTGATCAGCCGGCAAGTTCGATGGGCAAATCGGGGCCGGAGACCGTTGACCCGGGTTTCAACAAATTTATTGGGTTCGATCAATTCGGAGACGGATTCCCGGGGGCCGAAGAGTTCTTCCACCTTTTGACGAATTTTTCCCAAGATTCCATCAATTCCGGCATCGGCGAGCCCCTTGACGTCTTTACCCATCTTCCAAACTTCGGACTCAAACAGAACCTCCAGTTCATCCACACAGGCATCGAGCAAAGAGGAGAGCAGATAATACGTCTGATATTTTCCCTCTCTCAAAATATCCTCAATTTCATACTGCATCTCGAGGATCCGGTTCAGGTTCCGTTGCGCCCGTTCCATGATTCGCTTCCAGCTCTTGTCCTTGTGGGAAGAAAGCTTGGCATTTAAAAGGCTCAATGAGGCGGAAAGGATGGAGACGGGTGTTTTCAGCTCGTGGGAGAGATGGTGAATTACCTTGTCTTTCGCCCGGTTCAAGCTCTTGACTTCCTCATAGGAACGATTGAGCGCTTCATTGATACTGGCATTTTCAATCGGAAAGGCCACCGTGTTCGCAATGGTGCTCATCAGTTCCAGGTCTGTCTGGTCAAATTCACCCTCTTTCTTATTGACCGCGCAGAGGATACCGATCATTCGATCATAGGTCGAGATCGGAACATCAATCATGTTTCGGGTTTGATAATTGGATTGAACGTCCACCTGGTTGAAGAAGTCGGGGCTTTTAGAGGTATCGGGAACAATCACCGGCCGGCCGGTTCTGTACACTCTTCCAGCTACGCCTTTGTCCAGCGGAAACCGGACTCCTTTTATCTTTTCGCTGATTTCGGTATTGTCATAACCGGCCGCCCGAAAGAAGAATTCATTTTTTTTATCGTCGATGAGGATGATCGATGCACCCTCGAGTCCGATGAGGTCTTTCACCTCTTTGACGATATATTCGAGACGCTCATCGAGGCCCCTGAAACGATAAAGCGCCATGGCGATGCGAAACAGCGCATGATTTGTCCGGTCGGCCCGTTTTTCCCGGGTGACATCCCGTGCAATTCCCCGGAACCCATCTATTTTACCGCTTTTATCAAATATTGGGTTGGAAGAAATTTCAAGGATCCGCGTCTCCCCATCCTTGTGAATAATCTGCCATATGATATTGGTAATGCTTTTGCCGGTTCTATATACCGAGTTGACACTCTCATAGGCGAGCTCAGCATTTTTTTTGTTCATGAATTTTCGGAAATTTCGATCCTTAATCTCCTCCCTCGAGTAACCAAAAATCCGGCATAGGGCATCGTTAAAAAATGTAAAATCCCCTCTTAAATTGGTTTCGTAAAACCCATCGGCAACATCCTCGATAAAGACCCGGTATCGGTCCCGGTGGGTTCTGGGGTCTTCAGCTTGCATGGCGCCTTAATCTTTTGGTCTTTCGTCGATAACCCGCAATGCTTTCCCTTCGCTTCGGGCAATCGATTTTGGTTCAACCAGTTCAATTTCGACGCCGATCCCCATCATCCCCTTGATGTGATGTGCGATTTTTTCTTCCACTTGCCCCCTCTTTTCTGCGCCGGTTTCATAAACCTCGCTTTTCCCCTCGACTTTGACGGAGAGATGATCGAGGCGCCCCTTCTTTTTTACGACGATCACATACTGGGGCTCCACCTCGTCGATATCGAGCAGAAGCGATTCGATCTGGGAGGGGAAAACATTGACGCCACTGATGATGAGCATATCATCGGAACGCCCGGTCACTTTGTCCATCTTAATCAGGGTCCTCCCGCAGGCGCACGGCTCACGGTAAAGCCGTGTGATGTCCTTGGTGCGATACCGAATCATCGGCATGGCCCGTCGCTGGATCGATGTGAAAATGAGTTCACCTCTTTCTCCTAAAGGGAGGGGTTGAAGGGTGACAGGGTCTACGATTTCCGGAATAAAGTGGTCCTCGTTGATATGGAGGCCTTCCTGTGCTTCACAGTCAAACGATACCCCGGGTCCGCCGATTTCAGTCAGACCGTAAGCTTCCAGGGCCTTTATCCCCATTCGTTCCTCAATTTCCAGACGGATCCCCTTTGTCCATGGTTCCGCGCCGAAAATACCCACTTTCAGAGGCAGTTTCTTGATATCGATATGCATTTCTTCAGCTTGTTCGACGATGGTCAACGCATAAGAAGGGGTGCAAAACAGGGCAGTGGTTCCGAAATCCTGCATCAGGGTGACCTGCCGCTCGGTCATACCCGAACTGGCTGGAACAACGATGCACCCGATCTTATTGGCCCCCTGGTGAAAACCGAGCCCACCGGTGAACAGCCCGTATCCATAGGTATTTTGGACGATATCTTCTCTCCGAATTCCAGCTGCCCAAAGATTTCTGGCCATGCATTCGGTCCACAGATCCAGATCTTCGGCAGTATACGGGCCGGTTATTGGCTTTCCTGTGGTGCCTGAAGAGGCATGGACCCGAACCAGCTTCTCCATCGGGACGGCGCAAAGACCAAAAGGATAGTTGTCTCTCATGTCGTTTTTGACCGTCACCGGGAGTTTGGATAAATCTTCCAAATGTTGAATGTCTCCGGGAGTTACACCGGCTTCATCCAGTTTTTTCCGGTAGAACGGAACTTTTTCATGCACCCAGGACAGGGTCTCTCTGAGCTTTTCTACCTGAAATTTTTCAAGCGCTTCAACCGGCATGCATTCGTAGGTATCATTCCAGGGCATAACTTACCTCCTTAAATTTAGGCATTTTCAGTCTTAGACACTGCCTGGGCGGCGGAATAGCCAAGATCAAAGGCCGTTACATTGATTTGAACAAAGTCTTTTTTTGTCCGGGTTCTGATCGCTTCTTTCACATGATCCGACGAGAGGGGGAGGGTTTTTGTTTGAATCAGTGCCCCAAGGAGCACCATGTTGACGGCCATCACATTCCCGGCCTCCCTGGCAAGGGTTGTTGCGTTGAAGGCGATAAGATTTGCGGCCTTTTCCTGGATTAACTTTTGCAAAACGTCGAGGTCCGGGTAGACGCCCTTTCCGATGCTGACCGTAAACGGCACCAGGGGTGAAAGGTTGGTGATCACGATGGTTTTTGAATTGCATTTATTAACGGCCCTAAGGGTTTCCGAAGGTTCAAATCCAACCAGCACATCCGCTTCACCGTCTGAGATGATCGTGCTTTCCGAATCTCCAAACACGATGGAAGATTCCACCACCCCGCCCCGCTGGGCCATCCCATGGATTTCGCTCATTCGAACCGGAACATCCGCAATCAATGCGGCTTCGCCCAACACCCTGGATGCCAGAAGGTTTCCCTGCCCACCCACTGCTACAATAATCACTCTGGTTGTTTTCATTATAAAAGTCCCGTCTTTTTCATTTTGCTTTTATGGGTAAAATTGCATTTTCCGGGCAGATCTGCGCGCAGACCGCGCAACCGGTGCAGAGGTCAGGATCGATTTTCACCTGATCGTTCCTTATATAAAACGCAGGACATGCAATCTCATTCAAACAGTTTCTGTGATTTTTACATTTTCCAGTGACCTCAAACGGTTTTCCCTTCGCTATTTTAAGTTGTTTTGCATACAGAACACATATTTCCTCGGCAATGACCACGGAAACCCCATTATAATTCAAGGCTTCCCGTATGGCTTCGATGCTTTTTTTCACCTTGTACGGTTTGATGGTGGTGACATGGGATACCCCGATTCCCCGAACCACCGCTTCTATGGAGACACGGCCATATCTGCTGAGATTCAAAATGTTCATATCGACACCCGGATTGGGCTGATGCCCGGTCATGGCCGTCGTGCCGTTATCCAGGATGACCAGTGTAAAGTTATGGTTGTTGAAGACGGCATTAACCAAACCGGATATTCCGGAATGAAAGAAAGTGGAATCCCCGATAAAAGCGATGACTTTCTTATCCGTGGTTTTTGAAAAACCGCATGATGTGCCCACAGAAGAGCCCATGCATAATAGAAAATCTGCCATGGAGAGCGGAGGGAGAATGCCGAGGGTATAGCATCCGATGTCGGTTGGATAAATGGTTTCCATGCCCTTGGCCGCCATCTTCACTTCATGGTAGGTGGCCCGGTGGGAACACCCGGGACAGAGGTTTGGCGGCCGCTGTGGAATTTCCGGAATGTCGGAAAGATCGAGGAGCGCTTTTGGTGTATAATCGATACCGTAATATGTTGCGATCGATTGCCTCACCTGCCCGGGGTTGAACTCATAGAGTCGCGTGAAAAGACCTTCCCCTTTCCCGTTAATTTTCAGCGTCAACCCCTCCTCCTGGGCAAAAGCCTTCAAAGTCTCCTCCATAAACGGCTCGCCTTCTTCGACCACCAGCACCTTTTCGCATCCTTTTAAGAAATCCTTGATCAAACGAAGGGGGAGGGGGTGTGAAAAGCCGATGCGAAGTATTTTGCTTTCTGTTTTAATCCCCAGATCCCTTACAGCATCACGAACATAATTATAGCTGACCCCGTTGCATACGATCCCCCAGGCGCCAGTCCCGATGATAAAATTATGGGGAGAATTTTCGGCGATTTTTTCGGCTTTTTCAAGATTGTCCAACAACCTTTTATGCAGTTTTCTGGCCACCGCTGGAATCGGAACCTGGTTAAAAGGATCCTTTGTGTAATTGCCCTTGGAGTTGATCTTTTTGATTTTTCCCAGGACAACGGGACCGGTGGAGTGATTGATCCGCGTGGTGGTTCTCATGATGACCGGCTCTCCGAGGGTCTCTGAGAGGTCAAAGGCGTATGGAACCATTTCCTTTGCTTCCTCAACGGAAGAGGGTTCGATCACCGGAAGCCCGGCCAGCTTTCCGTAATACCGGTTGTCCTGTTCGTTCTGGCTCGAAAACATATACGGATCATCTGCTGTTAGCAGCACCAAGCCCGCCTTGACGCCGATATAGGCGAGCGTCAACAGCGGGTCAGCGGCCACATTGACCCCAACGTGCTTCATCACGCACATGCTGCGGACGCCGGTGTTTGCCGCTGCTGCCGCCACCTCGAGCGCGACCTTTTCATTGGTGCTGTATTCAAAATAGAGGTCGCTTTCCTGTGCCACCTGGAAAAAGTTCATCGAGATTTCAGAGGATGGTGTTCCCGGATAGGTGGTCGCCACCGCAACACCTGCCTCGATCGCTCCTCGAGCAATCGATTCATTCCCGAGAAGAAGTATTTTTTGGCCCGGATGATCCTGAAGTAATTTGTGCATAACTGTATCCTTTTTGGTTTGCGAATCGAAATAGAAGCTACATTACAGCTACATTTTTTCATAGTCAAGCAAAAATGGATCGATTCTGGAATTGTCTCAATAGCTTAATTAATAACTTAAACCTCGAACTATATTGATGGATAAAAGAAAGACCCTCTCAGCGTTCTTTGTGTCTTGAGGGAGCGAAGCGAACGGGCGGTGAAATGCTTTTTGTTTGCCTGAATATATGTTACCGTAATTACGAATCGGAGATCAAGGTATCGAAAAATTTTCATGCAATATTCAAGTTTAACCCATTTTAAACCAATTATGAGGGAAAAAAAATGAATCAAATCACCATTTCAGTGGAAGGTGTGTCGTTTTTAGCCGAACTCAATGATTCCGAAACAGCGCAAAAGATATCCGAAGCTCTGCCGATTGAAGGGACGGTAAATGTCTGGGGAGAGGAGATCTATTTTGATATCCCCGTTTCCGCTGACCAGGCATCGGATGCCCGGGAGGAGGTTGAAGTCGGGACCCTGGCCTACTGGCCGGTCGGCAGTGCACTTTGCATTTTTTTTGGGCGCACCCCGGTCAGCACCGGTGAAAAACCAAGGGCGTACAGCCCGGTCAATATTGTCGGGCAAGTCATCGATGATACAGAACCGCTCAAAGCCGTATCAAACGGTTCAACAATTCGAATTACCCGTTTGACAGATATCAACTGAGAAGCATACACGCGCTATTTCGGCTTAAATCAGATCTTTTTTTCTATAACCACTTCTCTTGTCGGGCTGAAACCACCGATAGTGCGTTAAAAAAAATCTAATATAAAGTGGGCCATACACCCTGAATAAAGATATTAAAGGGCTGTCTTTTTTGTCAAGGAATGAAAAAGTTGTGCCAACGCCAAACAGATAAAGAGGCTTGTGAACGGGGTGTGCAATGGAACCAAATACAATTCAAAGAAGTCTCGATTAATCTTTTCAATACTCAATTATAACCCACCTTTTGGAAAAGGTTAAAATTCACCCGAAAATTCAATTTTATCAAAAAAAATCTTGACACAGAATTATGATCATATTATGAGTAATAAAACTACTCAAAAAGGTAAACATATTGGACAATCTTTTATCAGGTCTTATCGCTTCAAAGACAAGGATTAAACTGCTGATCCGCCTTTTCTTTAATCCGCAGGCCAAGTCTTATTTGAGAGAATTGGCCAAGGAATTTGACGTTTCTACCAATTCCGTGCGTGAAGAACTTAACCAATTGACGAAGACCGATCTGCTCAAATCTGAGAAAAACGGTCGGCAGATCTATTATATGGCCAATACGAAACACTCCCTTTTTCCGGAACTTAAATCGATGGTCAGCAAGGTGATGGGGATCGATCAGGTGATAGACAGCATCGTAATGAGACTGGGCGATCTCGAACGGGCGTATCTGATCGATGACTATGCAGAGGGTAAAGATACTGGCATCATCGATCTCTTGTTGGTTGGGGATATCGACGAATATCATCTTAACGATTTGAGCAGAAAAACTGAACGATACATCAAACGTAAGATACGATCTTTGGTGCTGGGAAAAGACGAGTTCGAAAGTTTTCATGCAAAGATGAAAAATCGACCATGGCTGTTGATCTGGGAAGCAAAGAAACATAGCGGAATCGGGAAGCCCTTAAAAAAACCTATTGCCCTACACTCATAAATTAAATAGATATATCAATAAGTTACATCAACTATGCCTATTTAACTTAAGGGGCGGAGCTATGTCTGCATTTCTGATCGATCAATAAACAGCATCTTGTATTTGAGACCTTTTAAAAATGCGCTTTTTTGACCAAATCCAAGCCTCCTGCCCAAAAGAGCCCACACCTTGTAGAACAAAAGGGAAGAGTGCTGATTTATTGTTTTCATTTGATTCACCAACAAAAAGCCCCCTTTGCGCCTGCTCCGCCTGCCCCGTGAAATTCACGTCAGTGACAGCGTAGCGTATTTCACTGGGGTAGCTCGGGCAGATGGTACTGGGACCCTTCGCGACTTAGCGGTTCATAAGTTCATAATGCAACAGCGTTCTTCACCATTGCCATATTATTTATTTTAAAGTCGTGGATGAGCATTAATTAGTGAAGGATGTCCCCTAAATCTCATTCCATATTTCTTAAGTAATTTCATCCAGTAGTTTTTGATATGTGCTTTCTGCTTGACAGCCATCATTTTTAAAGGTAGCATTTAAAAATAATGTATAAAAAAAGATTGATCGAGCAAAAAATAGACCGGCTTTTGGATATGTTCCCTGTTGTTGCCATTATTGGCTCACGGCAATGTGGAAAATCAACACTGGTTAAAAAACTACGTCCGGATTGGAAATACTATGATCTGGAAAGACCGGATGACTATCAACTAATAACAAGTGATCCATTAGGTTTTTTTGTCAGGCAAAGTGAAAAAACTATCATTGATGAGGCCCAGCAATACCCGGAATTATTCAAGGCATTAAGGGGTGTCATTGACCAGGACAGAAAAGCAGTCGGCAGATTTTTACTTACCGGATCAAGTTCGCCTGAGATAGTCAAAGGGCTGTCCGAAAGCATGGCTGGGCGAATTGCAACTATTGAACTTTGGCCATTTAAGGCAGCAGAATTTTATGACAAACCTCTTTCGCAAATTTACTCTCTGATTTCTCAGAATAACCCGGATTTAGATCTGATTTCAGGTTTAAAGCCGGAGTTGGATGTCAAGCAGATATACGACCATTGGCAGTTAGGTGGTTACCCGGAGCCCAGGATAAGAGGTTGTGATACTCCGGAGTTTCACGGTTTATGGATGGATGAATATTTCTCGGATTATATCAGGAGAGATATTCAACGCCTTTTCCCCAGAATCAACCCTCATAATTTTCGTCTTTTTATCCAGACTCTGTCCTTTCACTCAGGTAAAATTATTAATCAGTCAGACATAGCCAGGGCATTGGAGGTCAGCTCCGTTACCGCAAAAGAGTATCTGGAAATAATTCATAATACATTTATATGGCGAAATCTGAGAAGTTATGAAAAAAATAAATTAAAGAAAGTGCAAAAGATGCCCAAAGGTTTTTTCCGTGACCAGGGGATACTGCACCATCTCTTGAAAATTAATGGTCTTGATAACTTATTAATCCACCCTGTGGCAGGTTTTTCATTTGAATCTTTTGTTGTAGAAGAAATTATAAGAGGGTTTCAGTGCACATTAACAGCAGGTATCGATTTTTATTTTTACAGAACCAGAGACAAATCAGAGATAGATCTTATTATAGACGCTCCTTTTGGTGTTATCCCGATTGAGATCAAACTGGGCTATAAAATTAAAAAAGGGATGCTGACGGCATTGAAGAATTTTATAAAAGATACTAATGCTCATTTGGGGATATTAGTAAACAACTCAGATAAAATAGAATTTTTGGCCGAAAATATTATGCAAATTCCAGTCCACTATTTTTGAAAACATAGGGGCCAGAGCTGCACTCCATAAGCGCTAACGTGCTAGTGTCCATCCAGAAATGAGATAGTTTTCGCAAGATCAAGGAAGATAAGGATTTTAGCCACCCCAGAGGAATAGGCTTCGCATTCCACGGGGCAGGCAGGAGTACATTGAAGTATTTCGCTGTTTTCACAATTTTCAGGATATCACTTGGGGTTTGTGCCATCAAAGCAGAAAAACCCTTAGCGCCCTTAGCGTCTTAGCGGTTCAATATGAAATATGCATAAAATCATGACCATCTCCTTTTTTTCACACACAACCTTTTAAGAAAAGTTTGTACAATTTGTCAACAACGTAAACTGTATCCCATGTTTTCCTCCCGTATGCGTATTTGAGAGGAAAAACTATCATAAAATATACGTTATGCCATGTATTATCAGAAGGTTAAAATAATTTTACGGTGATTTCTTAGCTGGTTTTCCTTAGGAGGGAATTCATCTGATAGTATAAATGTGGAGGTTATGCAAAGGTCTCGAATTCTAATTCTATTTTCTTCTATAAAAATGTTTTTCCGTCGTGGATTTTTATACTTTACCGCTGCGATGGCAGCATCAATTTTTCTGGGTATAATGCCATCGATTGGTCTTTTAAAATTACTATTTCAGAATTTTGCGTATTTTTTCATACTAGTTGCATTTGTCATTTGGATATTTCTTTTTTTCCGTATTTATTACAAAAAAATCAAATTTTTTAATTATCATCATCTTTCAGGCTTGTTATTATCTATCTTAATAACGGTAATCATTTTCATCATATCCCCTCCCCAGTTTAAAATTTTATCTGATGAGACAAATTTGATCGGTGTTTCGATGATGATGTTTCAGGATAAGGAGACTTCTCTCCCCATTGAGGGATTATACGCTGATTATGCAAGACCGGAATATTCTAAAACTATTGATAAACGGCCAGTCCTATTCCCTTTTCTTGTATCTTTAATCCATACTCTTTCCGGGTATAGCCCTAACAACGGATTTATACTGAATTTTATATTAAGTATTTTTTCATTATTTTTTCTATTTTTGTTCTTTACAAGGTTGTTTAATCCGTTTTTCGGTATGTTATCAATACTAATACTATCATCGTTTCCCGTTTATGTTATGAGTATTACTTCAAGCGGATTTGAGTCTTTAAATCTGTTTTTTATCATTTTCAGTTTTTTTATAATGTATGAAATATTTATTCGTAAGGACATAAGATATATTGAATTGCTCTGTGCAACTTTTGTATTACTCGCACAATGTAGGTATGAATCGATAATTTTTTTATTATTAATACCGTTTTTTTTCAGGTTGCCTGTAAAAAATGAAGGTAGTCGATATACGTTTTGTATATATATAATGCCATTTTTATTTGTTCCTGTATTTTGGCAGCGACGTATTTTTCTGAATATGCCTGAAATAAATAAGATTGGACAGGTCACTTTTGAAAAAGCGGAGCAAATATTTAGCCTGACCAATCTGTTTCAAAATTTTCATGATAATATATGGGTGCTTTTGGGATTAGATCCAAACTTGGGTTTTTCACCCGTAATTGCAATATTAGCAATATTTGGATTTTATTTCATATTAAAGAGGATATTCGTCACCAAAGAAGTTGATCTTCCTTTTAAAAAACTTGTTGCCAGTGGAGGGAGCTCATGCGTTGTGTTATTCGGTATTATCACTTCTTTTTATTGGGGGAATTTTAAAATTCCAATGGATAACCGTTTGGCATTAATTTTTTTACCGTATATAATTTTCTGTACTATATTTTGCATTCATACATTATTTCATAAACGTCGATCCTCCCATTTGGTATTGAGTATTTTTTTCCTATTTCATTTGTTGATTTACTGGCCATATGGAATACAGCAAAGGATTATTAATGGTTTGTCTCTCCAGTATGAATACGGACAAGTTATGGCATTTTTAAATGAGCATTATAAGAAAAAGCAGTATCCTTTAATTGTTGCCGAACAACCAAATTTATATATCATACATGATTACAGTGCGTTAAGTTATTCAGCTGTCAATAACCAATTGAGAAAAATATATTCCTCCCGCCAGATTAACAAGATTGTTGCCATTCAAAGATATCATAGTGATTCAGAAAAAATTTACAAACGCACCGTTCTAAATAAAGAGTTTCAAACCAAAGAACTTAAAAAAATTCGTATAACTCCATATACCTATATTAAGATTTCAGAAGTTTTGCTTCCCGATTCAAAACAATTTTGATTTTCAAAAGAGACAAACTCACAAGTATAACTACCCTGACACCTGCCTCCGGTGGATGATGCAGCTCTGTCTATACCACAAAACTCCATGCCAGATCGAACTGTCCGTCGGTGAATTTCGTTCGATTCCAATATGCTCAAAAATCTGCAAATTTTCATGAACTTTATTGTATATCGGCCTCGCATTGGGTTTCTTTTGAGGTGTTTTGCCCGATTTTATCATTCCGGGCGCACTTCACCACCTTATACAATGGCAACCCCCATGTTTTCCTCTCATATGCATATTTGAAAAGAAAAACTTTTATAAAATGTATATTATATCAAGTATTATCAGTAAGCTAAAATAATTTTAGGGTGATTTCTTAGCTATTTTCCCTTTGGAGGGAACCCGGAGAATTTTAGAGGGTTGTGCAAAGCTCTCCATAAACATAGTTGACGTTTGATAATTATTCCTATATTATTAGAAAAAGTAAGATAATTTAATAAAAAGGTATAATAAATGGAATCAGTAATAACAAAAAAAGGGCAGGTGGTTGTTCCTGTGGCATTAAGAAGAAAATATGGAATCACCACCGGTGCAAGGGTGGCTTGGATAGATACCGGATCTGTTATAAAGCTAATTCTACTGCCGAAAGATCCTGTGGGAGCTTTGCGTGGTTGCTCTGAAGGAGAAAAGCTTACCCAGAGCCTGCTGAAAGACAGACAGGAGGATAAAAGGCTTGAAGAGTAACCTCTTTTTGCCCGACACATCGGCAATTCTGACAATGATGGACAATGAGGAAGGGGCCGATATTGTCGAAAATATTTTACGAACAAAAAAAATCATATTCCCTGCAATGGTCTTATTTGAGGTCTATTACAAGACCATTCAGTACCAGGGCCTTGAAGCAGCTCAATTGAGGTATGCCACCCTGAAGAGTATCAAGGCGAACCACATTTCGGAACTGACTGAACCTGTTTTGTTGAAAGGAGGGGAAATTAAAGCAGTTCATCAGATATCCATAGCAGATTCTATCATTGTGGCCCATGCGATTATTTACAATGCTACCCTCATTCACAAAGATCCTGAATTTGAAATCATTACTATAGTTGATCAAATCAAGTTGCCTTTTATACACAGATTAGAAAAAAAGTGAACTGAGTGTGAGAATCCATGAACGAAACAGCGAGCGCATTCCCCGTAGATTGTTAAAGCGCAGCGAAGATCCAGACATTCGGGGCTGCGGGGTTAGCGAGCGAATCTTAAAATAAGACAATTTCCTTATCAGTGGAAGATTCCCTGCAGCTTGTCGAAGCATAGCGAAGATCGCGCTCAATCGGGGCTGCATGGGTCTTTAAAAACGATGATTTTTATTCAAGTTCAAGGGCAATTCCGCTGTGAAACGGTATTGGATTCGCCAGAGGCGAACCCGCAGGGTGATGGACACGATATAATAAAAATGAGATTAATGCACTAATCAAGATTTATCCCGTTAAACTGTTTTTGCTTTTATTTATCTGGGACGCGACACCGATTCCCACATGTCTCGGTTCCTTACACCATTTTATTCTCTTGCTTATGTCCACAAAGATAGCTATAATCGACAAAAAATATAACGTGTCAAAGAGGTGGTTATAATGCAAAAGCAATTTTCCATAGCTGAAGCAAAAAATAGACTTCCTACAATTATCCATTATGTCGAAAAAGGGCCACATGTTGAATTGACCAGACGAGGAAAACCGGTTGCAATGTTGTTGTCGATTCGAGAATATGAACGGCTCAGCCGCAAATATACTGGGTTTTGGAATGCCATTTCGGAATTTCGACGAAAGTTTGAAGATGAAGGGATCGAGATATCTGAAAGGGATTTCAAAGGACTTCGAGACCTATCTGTCGGAAGAGAAGTCGAGTTGAGGTGATGAAATATCTCATTGATACAAACGTACTATCAGAGGCAGTGAAAACTGTCCCGGATACCTCGGTCTTGAAGATGTTTGAAAAATTCCAGCACGAGATCGTCACTGCGGCGCCAGTTTGGCATGAGCTTCAATTTGGTTGTCAACGCCTTCCGCGATCCCGTAAACGTGAAGTACTCGCTTCATTCCTTAACGACATCGTCAAACGCACGATGCTTATTCTACCTTATGACGACAGGGCAGCAGAGTGGCATGCAAGAGAACGTGCCAGATTATCATCGAAAGGCTTAACCCCGTCATTTGTTGATGGACAGATTGCGGCAATATCCGTGGTGAATGGTCTGATCCTGGTAACGCGGAACATTGACGATTTTAAACAGTTTTTGAGGCTGAAAATTGAAAACTGGCATAATCCATGAGAAGGGAGGTTGCTCGCATTTTAATCCTGGTAATCTGCCGGATGGATTAGCCGTAGAGCAACTGATCCGAGGAGACTATTCTCCTTCCATACGAAATAAACAAATCGCAACAGTATTTAAGGAAGCGGGAATAATCGAAAAATATGGATCTGGTATCAAAAGAGTTCTTGAGACCTTTAGCGAGTACGACCTGCCCCAACCGGTTTTTGAAGAGATTCAGAAAGGTTTTAAGGTAACGATTTTCAAAGCCACCCAGAAAACTCGAACTCGTGATCAAATCCTCGCTCTCCTGAGTAAAAATCCAAATATAACGCGTGAAGATCTCGCCAGAGCTCTTGTAAAAAGTCCGAATACGATTAAAGGGCATATTGTAAAATTAAAGGCCACGGAGCGATTAAAACGCTTTGGAAGTGATCGAAATGGGTATTGGGAAGTGATTTTAACCGATTAATAACTCATTATGTTCGTGCTAATTAAGGGGTGGAGCTGGATACAAAATTGCATTTTCAAGAATTCATCTCCCTGATACTAAACAATAGCAGCAAACACACCAGATCCGCTAAAAAAAGATAAGAAACGCATAAAATCATGGCTGTCCCTCTTTTTTCCACCTATAGAAGGTGGCAACGTCCTAATATGGAGTTAACATGATAAAACCTTTTAAAAAGCCGATATATGTTACCAAGCCATTTTTGCCAAGGTTTGAGGATTTCTGTGAAAGCCTTAAGGAAATATGGGATACCCACTGGCTGACGAACGACGGACCAGTTCTTCAGCGTTTCACCCGTCAGTTGTCTCACTATTTCCAGACGGATAATGCGTGTCTCTTTACCAACGGCACCTTGGCGCTGCAAATCGGGCTGCAGGGGATGGGAATTTCCGGCGAGGTTATCACGACCCCGTTCACTTTCGTTGCCACCACTCACGCTCTCTTCTGGAATAAGATCCGGCCCGTTTTCGTGGACATCGAGCCAGACTACTATACATTAGACCCCGAGAAGGTTGAGGCAGCCATTACCCCTTGGACCACTGCGATCCTCGCGGTCCATGTCTTTGGTTATCCTGCCAATTTGCACGCCTTGGCAGACATTGCCCGGCGTCACAATCTGAACCTGATCTACGACGCGGCGCACGCATTCGGCGTAGAGGTGAACGGCAGGTCTATCGCGCACTTTGGCGATATGAGCATGTTCAGCTTTCATGCCACCAAGTCCTACCACTCCCTCGAAGGTGGCCTCTTGACCTTTAAGGATTCGGGTCTCAAAAGCACTTTTGACTACCTGAAGAATTTCGGCTTTAAGAGCCAAGTCGAAGTCGTGATGCCCGGGACCAACGCCAAGATGACCGAAATACAGGCCCTTATGGGCATCCATGTCCTCAAGTATTTCGACGAAATCATCGAAAAGAGCCAGCAGATCGACACGCTTTATCGCGAGAGGTTCAGCACAGTTCCTGGAATCCATCTGCCACCACCACTCCCAGAGGACATTCGATACAACTACGCCTACATGCCTATCGAAGTAGATGAGAAGGAGTTCGGCATGAACCGCGATGAACTTTATGAAAAACTGAATCAATACAATGTTTTTGCGAGACGATATTTTTATCCGCTAATATGTGATTTCGCGTGTTATAAAAGCATATCGATAGTTGCCTCCCTGAAAGTAGCGCAGAAAGTTTCGGAACGTATTCTAACATTGCCCACTTATTATGATTTGAGTCTGGATGATGTGAATCGAATTTGTGATATTATTATGCATATTCATAGAGAAAGAACAACAGCAATGCAAATTACTGAAGAAGTAACCACTTCACGCACATATTCTATCTCAAAAGTTAGTTAGTTAGGGGAACAAATTTAAATTTGTAGTTTTAAGTATAATAAAACCACTATTGTCCAAGAACAGTTTTAAGGAAATTTATGTGAGGTTATTAAAATGGTTATTAAATTAGAAACTATAATAGATTTTTTGAATTCAAAGAATCTAGAATTCAATGTACATGGAGATGATATACAAGTTAATAAATTATCAGCCATAGGTCCGGAAGTAAAAGAAACATTATGTTATTATGAAGGTAATAAGCCGGATAGTATAGAGAGAATAGAAAAATCAATTATCATCTGTAAGCCCGATTTAAAAATAAATGAAAAGCTGAAAAACGCTTACATTTTTACTAAACATCCACAATTATTATTTTATTATATATCTTCTTTATTTGAAAACAAAAGGGATTATGAAATTCATCCTCATTCAATTGTTCATGAATCTGCTATTATAGGAAAAAATGCATCTATTGGTCCATTTAGTTTGATAGAGGACTGTTTGATTGGGGAAAATGTGCTAATTGAATCCGGAGTGAAAATTCATAAAGGTACTAAAATAGGAGATAATATTCATATACAGTCCAATTCTGTAATTGGCGCTACCGGTGTCATGTGGGCCTGGGATGAAAAAGGAAATAAGATACGGTGTTTGCAAACAGGAAATGTCATTATTGAAGATGATGTATTTATAGGTTCTAATGTCACAATTGTTAAAGGTGCCTTTGAGAACACACCTACAATTATTGGAAGAAAGAGTTTAATAGGTCATGGGACTTTAATTGGACATAGCTGTATTATAGGAGAAAATAACCACTTGGCAAGTAATGTTTCTCTGGCAGGTTCTGTACAGAGCGGAAAGAACTGTTTTTTGGGGTCCGCAACTTCTGCCAGACCTCATATCAAAATACCTGATAATACAACAATTGGAATTGGGGCTGTTGTAGTAAAGAATTTTAAAGAAACCGGCATAACGTTATTTGGAAACCCTGCGGAGAAATTGAATTTGAAGACATATAGCGGGAAATTATCAGGAGTACCAGCACGGTATTCGTGAATGCAACATAATTCAAAAACTATTGATAAAAAGACATCGGAAGAAGACACTATTATTTACCTAAAATGTAAGATGGAAAATTGAGGAGAATATGTATGATATATATTCCATTGTTTTACTTGGGCAAACGAGATTATGTGAATGGTTTAACTATTTTTGAAGAAATGCTGAAAAGTTATCAAAAAATAGATAAGATAAGTAATGAGAATGGATTTATCACAAGTATTAAATCATTCAAAATCAATCGGTTCATTAGGTCTAATTGTTTTTTAGAGATTAAAGATGATGATGCTTCAAATATTATAAGTCGAGATGCTGCTGCCCAGATGCACATTTTGACCGGAGAAAGTGGAGGAAAAAAACTTTTACTATTTGAACAAAAAAGACAACCAGTTGTTGAGAGAAAGGAAGATTATGATCGAAGTATATACATTGAAGATGAGTATAAAAGTGAAGATGGTATATATTTAACTGTTCTAAATAATATATCTGACACATTTTCTCTTGTTCGTGGAGTAGTAGAAGCAAACTACCGATACTGCATGGCCGAGGTGATTCATACTGGGGTAAGTGGTAGGCCATCATGGGCATATTTAACCAATTTTAAATGGCCGGATAATAGTGAGTTTTCAATATATAAAGAAGTCAAGTTTAAGAACAAGTCAACAGTTCATCATAATGGTAAATGCTACCTTATTCGCAGATGTTCAGTAAAGGGTTTGAATGTAAATTTTGAAGCTGAAATATGTTTTTTCTTTAATGAGCCGGAAGTGATTCAGAAAAATGAAAAATAATATGAGGGAGGAAAATGTGGCTGATATGGTAAAAAACTACACGAATTTATATAAAATAATTGAACAAATTGCCGCGTTATCGCCTTTTCAGAAAAAAGCAATTAATAGATATTGCAATATTGCTGATAAACGATATTTTGAATTTGCTGAAAGTCTTGCAAATAGAATGCTGAAGGTAGTAGATTGCGAGGATGGATATGAATATATTGCGAAAACATATCTCTGGTATACGAAAACCATTCGCATTGAGGAGATGTACTTTAGGAAAGAAGGCAATTATAGGTATTCTGATTATGAAGAAGTATTTAGAAAAGTTTATGGGCGTGACGATTATATGATTGATTATGTTGTAGGCTTAGGCATGACCCAGATATTTTGGCCGAACCATTGGGAAATATTTAAATTTTTTCTTGATAGTTTTATTCCCAAGGTAAAGGACTTTTCAAATGGTGCTGAAGTTGGTGTTGGCCATGGGCTTTTTCATTCCGAGCTCTTGCGCGGTTGTCCGGAGATGCAATCCAAACTTATTGATATCAGCCCATCAGCTTTGAAAATGACGCAAAAGATGATTGAAGCAACTGGTGTTGATTCCAAAAGAGCAGAGCCCATTATTTGTGATATACAAAAGGAAATTCCAGTTGAGGATGAATCTCTTGATGCTTTGCTGATGGGAGAGCTTATAGAGCATATTCAGGATGGTGAAGCAGTGATGTCAAACATGGCTACTAAAATGAAAACCTCAGGCTTTTGCTATTTTTCAACAGCTGCTAACTCTCCCGCCGAAGACCACATTCTACTTTTTAGAACTGTGAAAGAAATTCGAGATTTTATAGACAAATGTAAATGGAGGGTTTTAGATGAGCATTTGGGCACATTAAGACAAATGACCATTGAAGAATCTGAGAAAGATGGACATAACATTAATTACGCAGCAGTTTTGGCTGTTAAATAAATATTGTTAATCTGGAGATTTTTTATGAATAATGTTAGGCAGACTTGTATAGGCGTGTTTTCCCAAGTTATGGAAGTTCATGAGGATTCCATTACCGATTCCTCGAATCCCGACAATGTTGAATCCTGGGATTCTCTGGCCCACGTTCAGTTGATTTCAGCACTTGAAGAAACTTTTTCCATTGAAATAAATCCTGACGAAGGCATAGAACTTGAAAACTTTAAAATGATAGTATCATTCTTTGAATCAAAACTTACATAAGGTATAGAAATATGGAGTTTAAACATCTTAACGATCTTTTAATGAAAGAAGTATATTCACTAGATAGAGCGCATAAATCTTCATTATTAATTGAAGTTTTAAGAAAAGTAGCACATCATCATTATAATAATTGTCAGCCATATCAAAACTTCTGCAAGAAGAGAAGGTTTAATTATGATAAATGGCAGCAAATTGAAGAATTGCCGTACTTGCCAGCTTCTATATTCAAAGATGCATTGCTGTTATCTATACCTGAAAATAAGATTTTCAGAACTATAAGCTCAAGTGCAACTACAAGTGGAAGATCTAGTCGTATAGCTTTGGATAAAGAGACAAGCCGCCGGCAGTCCAAATGTTTTAACAAAGTTGTCCTTAATCGGCTTGGAAATAAGCGAAGGAAATTTATTGTTATAGATACCCCCGAATCTGTTGGTAGAAATAGGCAAGTTACGGCTAGAAGCTCTACCATTCGATCCTTATTATTTTGTGCCGGTAAAACTCATACCTGCCTTGAAGAAATAGATGGGAAGTTCAACCTTGATGACGATAAATTTGACAAACTTTTACTTGAGGCTGAAAATGCAAAAGAGGAAATTATAATTTTTGGTTTTACCTATATTCTTTACTCGGTTGTTGTACGTAAGCTTTTAGAAAAGAAGATGAAATACAAACTCAAAGGCAGTAAGATTATACACATTGGTGGATGGAAGAAACTTGAGTCTGAAAAAGTATCTCCAAAGAAATTGATTGCCGATTGTAGTGACGTTTTTGGTGTTAATAAGGGGGATGTTGTTGACTTCTACGGTTTTACAGAACAATCCGGTATGATCTATCCAACATGTGAAGCAGGGGTAAGACATGTTCCAATATGGGGTGAGGTTGTTGTCAGAGATCAGCTTTCATTAAATCCGATGAGAATTGGTGAAGAAGGCTTGCTTCAGTTTATTACCCCAATACAAACATCTTATCCCGGGCATTCGGTGTTAACAGAGGATGTGGGCTGTATTACAGGGATTGATGACTGTTCTTGTGGAAGGAAAGGAAAAACTTTCAAGGTGTTGGGGAGAGCAAAGCAAGCTGAAATTCGGGGCTGTGGTGATATTATGGCGGAGAAATTTGCGTGATGGAGCAAGTTCAAGCTGATTTTTATAATGGGCGGGTTGCACAGGAAAACTATAAAATATCTGAAATTATCGATGGCATTATAAATGCCGGAAATGTTCTGGGACAATTGCCAGTAGGTAAGATTATCGACGTTTTCGATGATTTCAGTAAGAGACTAATGGATAGACAAAATCCCATTCATCGTGCTTTTCCGAATTCTGGTATTGCATATATTGCTGGGTGGTGCCGTAAATCAAATCTAATTCGTTTGCTAAAAAACAGTTTTTCAGACATATATGTCCTTGATAGCTTCGTGTCAGGGTCAGCTGTAAAAAACCGCTCATATCGCGCTTTACCCAGAGGCTTGGTGATTCACTGGATGGCCGGTAATGTACCAACTTTAGGTTTTCTATCACTAATCCAGGGAATATTAACTAAAAATGTTAACCTGATCAAGACATCTTCCCAATCTGGTGATTTACTGGCCCGACTCTTGGAAATTCTTTCCAAGGTAACAATTGATGAGAACCATAGTTGCAAAGAGTTGGCAAGATCTATTGCTGTTATCCGATATGATAGTTCTAAGAAAGAATTGGGACGATTTATTTCCGAACATGCAGACGTTCGAATATTTTGGGGAAATGATGATAGCGTCAAAGCTTTACGTTCGCTTCCTGCCAAACTTGGAGTCATGGATTTGGTTTTTTCCAATAAAACCTCATTGATGATTATCGATAAAAATTCTTTACAATCAATTGACAAGGAGACTATTTCAAAACGGATTGCCACGGACATGTCCGTCTTTGAGCAAAAGGCCTGTGCATCGCCTCACACATTGTTCCTTGAGACCGAAGATGAAACTGAACTGGAAGAATTTGCGTTTCTTCTTAAGCAAGCATTAAATAATGCACTTCTGTCCATTCCTAAAACAGTTCCAACTCAAAAGGAAGTTTCGGCAATTTTGAATTTAAGAGCACAATATGATATGTTTCATAAAGCTTGGTATTCTGACGGTATTGAGTTTACAATTCTTTCGGACGATGAGATAAAATTGGGACCCCCAATAGGAAACAGAACGTTATTCATTAGAAAAGTAGATCGTCTGGAGCGTGTTGCCGATCTTATCACCCCAAATGTACAATCAGTTGGCTTGATTGCTGAAAAGGAAAGATATGAAATCCTGACAATGTTATTTGCGGAAAAAGGAGTACAGCGATTTACCGAGCTTGGTGCGATGACGCAATTTGAACTTCCCTGGGACGGATATATGTTAAATCATCATCTTGTTCGATGGGTTTCTCGACCGATACCCACATCATAAAAATCGATATTTTCAAGAAAGATATTGTAAAACGAGTTTATTGAAATCATCGGCCTTTTCTTCATGAGGTAAATGACCACATTTTGGTAGAAGTGCTACTTTGGCATGTTTGAAGTGTTTTTCCAATTTAAACGCATTTTCAGGAGGAAGAATCAGATCGTTTTTACCCCTACAGTGTATTTGAACTTCTCTGTTTCTTTGGAAAAACCAAAACCCGGCAGATCGAATGAAATTGTGCAAAAAGATGATGAAAAGGAATCTTATATCTCGCACCTGAACGTGGGAGTGTTGAAAAGCGTTTGTCGTCGACTGGGCGCTGCGAATTTCAGAAGCAATGGGCGCGACGGAATACCTCAATTCCCCTGGCGGAGCTGATACTTTTGACACTGGGAACTTCGCTGCCAGCGGCATCACCCTCAAAATCCAAGAATTCCAGAATATGGAATATGATTGCCGACGCTGGGATTTCGTTCCTGGACTCTCGATCATTGACGTGTTGATGTGGAATACCCCGGAGGAGATTATGGCCCACCTGAATTCAGAAACATAGCTCCTATTCTGAACAGCGGGGTCGTTGTACAGCGTGGAATCGCGCAACGCACCTGTCGATCAACAGAAAGCGCTGCGAAGAAATGAGCGAGACTTTGCGGTAAAGGACAGTTGGCGCTTTGCTATGGTTATTTTTCGAGCATATCTGAATGAGACGAGCGGTGCTGACGAATCCTGAATCGTGTAGCCAAACCTTTTATGAGGCATAAGAGTTCCTGAAATATGTCAGACGGATTAAAAAACAAAACATTGCACGCCCTCTTCTGGAGTTTTCTTGAGCGCTTTGGCCAGTTGGGAATCCAACTTATCATCTCGATCATTCTGGCCCGGTTGCTTCTACCCGAAGAGTTTGGCCTGATTGCCATGATGGCGATTTTTATGGCTGGTGCCCAGTCGTTTATTGACAGCGGGTTTGGCCAGGCCCTGATTCAAAAGCAAGACGTAACTCATATTGATGAATGTTCGATATTTTATTTCAATATTCTTGTGGGCTTTCTTGCTGCCGGCCTTCTGTGTCTATCTGCGCCGTGGATAGCCGGGTTTTATAATCAGCCGTTGTTGGCGACTCTGACATACGCCTTGTCTCTTAATCTAATTATTAATGCTTTTGGCCTAGTGCAGATTACTCTGCTCACAAAGCAGCTAGATTTCAAGACACAACTAAAAGTAAGCATGATAGCCACTATTGTTTCAGGAGCGATTGGTATAACTATGGCTTTCAATGGTTTTGGCGTCTGGAGCCTGGTGGGGCAGTCGCTTGGCAGCAATCTTTTTCGAATCATTCTATTGTGGTTTTTCAACACCTGGCGCCCATCACTGGTCTTTAGCTTTGATTCCCTGAGCGGTATGTTTGCTTTTGGCTCGCGTCTTTTTGCTTCGGGTTTACTCGATACTGTTTTCCAAAATATTTATCTTGTGGTGATAGGTAAACTTTTTTCTCCGATGGCCCTGGGGTTTTATTCCCGCGCCAAGGAACTTCAGCAACTACCTGTAACAAATATCTCTAGTATAGTCGGGCGGGTTACTTTTCCTGTGTTCTCGTCGATGCAGGATGATAAACCCCGGTTAAAACATGGTCTTCGTAAGGCGCTGACCATGCTGGTAGTGATCAATTTTCCCATAATGGTAGGTTTGGCGATTGTGGCCAAACCGCTGGTTCTGGTATTGCTCACCGAAAAATGGATTCCATGTGTTCCATACTTGCAATTGCTTTGCGTGGTTGGAATGTTGTATCCAGTTCATTCAATAAATCTGAATGTTTTGATTGCTCAGGGTCGTTCCAATCTATTATTCCGACTTGAGATACTGAAAAGGATCCTGATTGTGATTGCCATTACCGTCACTTACCGGTGGGGTATCACAGCCATGATCTATGGGCAGATTGCCACATCCTTTCTTGCCTATTTTGTGAACGCCTATTACACAGGAAAGATGATCGATTATCCTTTAAAGGAACAGGTGTTCGACTTTGCGTCTTACTTACCAATAAGTGCTGTAATGGGAGTTGGGATTTATTCTGTACAATTAGTCACGTTCTCCAACAATATTACCTTGCTGCTTTCCCAAATATTTATTGGGATAGTAATTTACGGTATTCTTTGCCTTTACTTCCAATCAGGTGTTTTTATGGAGATGTGTGATATGCTATTTTCGCGAAAAAGTATTATTTTTAAAGCGAAGACACAGGTAAAATGATAAAAATTTGGAAAAGGATATTGAGAGAGATTGTAAGGTATTTCAGTGGGGCAATACATATTTTTGGCAAATATAGCTGTAGTGTTTGCAAGAAAAAAGTTATTAGTTTTCGGCCACTTCCCAGGTTTTATTTTGATAATTTCAAGAAATATGGGTACAAAATAGGACCAGCCGAAACGTGCAATCGAGAGCAATATTCTTGCCCTCATTGTGGCGCTGCTGATAGAGACAGGCTGTACGCAATCTATCTGCGACAATTTATCAGCAAGAAATTAAGTTCTAAAAAAACTTCATTCAATACGCTTGATTTAGCACCTACTAAAGGTTTGTCTTCATTTATAATCTCTGAATTCTCAGGATTACCTTATTTTCATTATCGTACAGCAGATCTCCACGCAGATGGGGTAAACGATAAAGTAGATATCTCAGATATGACTATTTATAATGATTACTATTTTGATCTTTTCATTTGCTCACATATGCTTGAACATGTTGAAGATGACCGTCAGGCTTTAAGGGAATTGTACAGGATCCTGAAAAATGGCGGTCAAGGCATTCTTATGGTTCCCATTGATTTGTCACTTAAGGAAATAGATGAAAATCCTGATTGTAGCGATGTTGCAGAAAGATGGCGTCGATTTGGCCAAGGTGATCATGTGAGAAAGTACTCAAAACAAGGGTTTATTGATCGCATTATTGAAGCAGGCTTTGAATTGGAGCAGTTGGGTGTTGAAGAATTTGGTATTCAACAGTTTGTCAAACATGGAATAACACAACAGAGTGTTCTATATATTGTTAAGAAACCATGAAAGTAGCTTGCCGATTGGTAAGTGAGGTTTGAGAATTTATTTAAGGGTATTAAGGATAAGAGATCTGTATGAGAGCAAAAACCGAGCAAGAAATAATGAAAAATTGGAGTAATAGCAATACTCCTTTAGTGAGCGTTTGTTGTATTACTTATAACCATGAAAATTATATCGAAGATGCAGTCGAAGGGTTTTTAAACCAAGAAACCGACTTTCCTTTTGAAATAATTATTCATGATGATGCTTCAACCGATTCTACAAAAAACATCATCACGCAGTATGCACGAAAATACAAAAATATAATAAGGCTTATTCTTCAAGAAGAAAATCAATATTCAAAGGGTAGAAGAATAGCTCCGATTGCCATCAAACAAAGTAGGGCAAAGTACATTGCCCTTTGTGACGGAGATGATTACTGGGTTGATCCACATAAACTTCAAAAGCAAGTGACTTTTTTGGAAGAAAATCCAGATTATGTACTTACATATCATAATTCACAGCCTTTTGATGAAACTGGAGATCTTAATATAAACTTTGGTGGAGCTCTTAGAGACCTAGAGTCAACTGAATTGCAAAGACGTACCCCTATATTTACATTAACGACTTGCTTTCGAAATGTAATAACTGCCTTTCCGCCAGAAATGGCTATAGCTAAAATTGGTGATTTGTTTCTGTGGTCGCTTCTTGGGCAGTATGGCAAAGGAAAATATTTGGGGGACATAACGCCTGCAAGATACAGAGTTCATGATAATAGCATGCTTTCAAAAAAAAATCGCGAAGAAAAAATCAAAATGCACTTAATGACTAACGCTTCATTGTTTGCATACTATTCGAGAATATCTAATAATGAGCTGGCTAATTATTTTAAAATTAAAACATTTAAATCATGCCTCAGCCTCTTTGGAATTTATGGATTGATTTCCACGCTTTATAACTCGCTGATGGAGACAATAATTCATTACTGTTTTAGGTGGGGAAAAAAATAGAATAAGCTCATATCTTAGGTAAATAAAAACAAGGGTATTTAACTCCGATATTAAGCCACCACTTTTAGTGGTGGACCCGGAAAGGTTCTACCATTCCGGCGAGAAATAAAATAGGTTCTTCCTCCAGGAAAGCCCCATTAGGGACATAAGGAGGAAGAACCTATGCATGATTGGCAAAGTTTATCGCGCGTTCGTTGGGATTGCAAATACCATGTGGTCATTGTTCCAAAGTATCGGAAAAGGAAATTATACGGGAAATTTAAGCGCAATGTTGGCGATATTCTAAAAGATCTTTGTCGGCAACGTGAAGTTGAATTATTGGAAGGCAATTTGAGGTTGGACCATATATACATGTGTCTGAGCGTTCCTCCGAAGTTCAGCATTGCGTTTGTAATTGGTTTCTTGAAAGGAAAGAGCGCAGTTCGAATCCACCGGTATTTGCTAAAAAGCAAACAAACGAAGGGTAAGCATTTCTGGTCCCGAGGATACTGCGTGAGTACAGTTGGTTTGGATGAAGAAACCATCCGCAAATATATTCGTGAACAGGAAGAAGCTGTAAAACAACTGGATTTTGATTTTGAATAAATCATAATAGCCCCTTTGGGGCTTCCTGAGGCCACCCGCTTTGCGGGCGGAGTCTCACTATGATAGCCTTTCAGGCATGGAATTTAGAAGACCTTTTTCCTTGTCTGAGTGGCTTAAAACTCCCGAAGCGGTCCGCAGATATATTGAGGCCCAGGAGCAGATCAACGCTCAATTAGTTGTCAAAATTGATCAGTTGGCCAAGCGTATTGAGCAATTAGAAAATCGGCTCAATCAAAATTCTCAAAACTCGAATAAACCGCCTTCATCGGACGGCCCTTTTAAGCAGCTCAAGAAGAAGGCCGACAAAAAGAAACGTAAAAGAGGCGCTCAGAAAGGCCATAAAGGATATCGCCAGCAACTGCTGAAACCGACTCATATGGTAAAAATTGTACCGAAGCAGGGTTCATGTGGAAACTTAGACTTTAACGGTAACCGGTTGAAATCCTATTACACGCATCAAGTGATTGAACTTCCAAAAATCCAAATGGATGTCACCCATTACATACTGCAACAGGGCAAATGCCGGCTGTGTGGACAAACGGTTAAGGCAACACTGCCAAATGAGTTTCAATCCGGCTATGGTCCCCGGTTCAGCGCCTTGATCGCAGAACTCAGCGGCACCGAAGGCATGAGCCGTCAAGCTGTCCAACGCTTTTGCAACAGTGTTTTGGATGTTCCCATCTCTGTTGGCGGTATCCAATAAGTTTTAGATCGGGCATCAGAAGCCATAAAACCTATCTATGAACGCATCGGCCGGATCGCCAGAACTTCCGGTGTCAACGGCATCGATGAGACCTCCTGGTTTGAAAACGGTAAGCTCAAATGGCTTTGGACCATGGTCAATAAAAACGTCTGTTTCTTTTTGGTTCACCCCAACCGGTCTCAAAAAGCCTTTGAGGCACTAATTGAGGACTGGCGTGGTATTCTCATCAGTGACGACTATGGGGTCTATAAAAACTGGATCAATCATCGCCAGCTGTGTTTAGCCCATTTGATCCGCCGTGCCAAGGCATTGTCGGAACGAAAGGATGAATCGGTTCAACGCTTTGGTGAGCAATTGACTGCCGAGCTGAAACATCTTTGTCAATTTGCCCAGGCACCTCCGAAACAAAAACAGTGGACCGATTTTTATTCTCGTTTAATACTGCTTTTGCTGCTGTTTGAAGGCGCCGATGATGATGCGGGTAAGCTGGCCCGTCGGATATTGGATGAGTTGGATTCACTTTGGGTCTTTTTGGATGAATCCGATGTTGAGCCCACCAACAATCGAGCGGAACGGGCGCTTCGCTTCGGCGTATTGTGGCGAAAAAGAAGCAATGGTACTCAGAGCCAGAAAGGCAACCGGTGGGTGGAGCGTATCCTGTCAGTGAGGCAAACTTGCCGTCAGCGCTCTGAGGCCACATTCCCAATATTGGTGAATGCCATCTCATCGTACTTTAAACAGCAAAAACCAAGCGTAGTATGGTTATCGTAAAGTTTTACTAACTAACCCTGTGAACGTTTACAAAATTTCCATCCGTGTGGGGAAAAGTGACTAATAATAAAATTGCGGTTATTGTATTAAATTACTTTGCTATTCAGGACACTATGAACTGCATCAATTCGGTTAGAAAAACCTTATATTCGAAGATATTTCTCGTTGATAATTCAGCCGAACTAAATGAAAAAGAAAAACTGTTGGATATTTTTCAAAAAGAAGAAGATATCCAAATGTTTTTTCCAGATGAAAATATGGGTTTTGCAGCAGGAGCAAATCTTGCGATTACGGAAGCTGTAAAGAGAGATTTTAAGTGGTTTCTTTTATTAAATAATGATGCGGTATTGTTAGATGGAGCTCAAATGCAACTGATCAAAGCATTCAATCAATGGCCATCAACATTAATAGCTCCAACAATTAAATGGGACAAACGAATAAATAAAGGCAATTATTATCATAAATATTTGGGTTTGATAGTTAATACCTGGATACCCGAATCAAATGTTTGGTTTTATTATATAACTGGTTGTGCTTTGGCATTTGATTTATCGTTTCTCAATACAGTAGGCTATCTTGATGATAAATTTTTTATGTATGGCGAAGATATAGAACTATCCTTTCGGGCTAACGAAAAGGGTGTTCCCATTATCTTGATAGAAAAGGAATTAGTATCTCATAAAGGTAGTCATTCAGCAAGGATTGGATCATTCTTCTATGAATATCATATGGCTCGGATGCACTATCTGTTGTGTTTCATCCTATTCAAAAACCCATTAAAAAAAATACTTTCTATCATGTTGAAAACCTTTGTTCTAGCCATTCGAGCTGCCATTCGCACAATACGCCATAAGAGTATGGCCCCATTAATAGCATTAATACTATCACCTTTACCACTGAAAATAAGGCCTAAACGACGCTGGATTGGAAAAAACAATTGTATCTAAATCTTGAATTAGGATATCCTCAAGTCATGAAAATATTAGTTTTAACGAAACGCCAATACATGAATAAGGATCTAATTGATGATCGTTTTGGCCGGTTTAGAGAAATTCCGTTAGCACTGGCTCAAAAGGGTCATAAAGTTCAGGGATTGTGCTTGAGCTATTCAGATAAAAAAGAGGGTTTGTTTCAGGATGAACTGGTGGCATGGCATAGTATAAATGCTACATTTATGAAACTTCCAGGATTACTTCGTTTTATTAGAACAGCTCGCTCCTATGCGATGAAGTCAGATGTCATGTGGGCTTGCTCAGACTCATTTTTTGGCGTCATCGGCTGTATACTTGGACGACTATTTAAAGTCCCGGTGATTTTTGACATATATGATAATTTTGCAGAATTTTTTGTGGCCAAACTTCCGATTATGAAACAGCTTTATCACTGGGCCATCAGGGAGAGTGATGCGATAACCTGTTTAAGTATACCCTTTACAAAGTTAATAAAAGAAAAATATGGAAGAACCAAACACGTGTATCCAATCGAATTTGCAGTTCGAAATGACTTATTTAAACCATTTAATAAAATGCATTGCCGGGAAACCTTTGGCCTACCCCGGGATGCATTTATCGTTGGAACTGCTGGTGGGTTATTCAAAAATAGGGATGTGCATTTGTTGATAGAAACATTTATGAAGTTAAGAGAAAAATATTATCATTTGCACCTCGCATTGGCGGGCTCCCTTGATAAGAATTTACAAATTCCAATAGATGACCGTGTTCATTACCTAGGAATCCTACCATTTGATAAAGTGCCTTTGTTTATTAATTCATTGGATATTGCTGTGATCTGCTATGCAGACGATGAGTTTGGGAAATATTGCTTTCCTCAGAAAACAAGGGAATTCATGGCCTGCGATGTTCCAATCGTTGCAGCCGAGGTTGGCAGTTTGAAGTTATTATTTCGAAATCATCCCGAATGGCTTTACAAGGCCGGAGATGTTAAATCTCTTTCTGAAGTGCTTGAAGGGAGATTCTCCGATAGAATAACGGATTATCCACCAATCCCAACTTGGGAGGATTTGGCAGTCATCCTTGAAGAGATAATGTTGAAAGTGTCCTATGAAGAAAAATAGAGATTATCAATACAATTTCTCGGAAATACTGCATAAACAAATGTATGACTATGAAGGCAGAGAAAGAAAAGCAAAAACGATAGTCGCGGTTTTAAATGATTTTTTTCAATCAGATTTTCATTCCCAATCACTATTAGACGTAGGGTGTTCTACAGGAATAATTTCTAACTATCTTGCTGATCATTTCGGTCAGGTTTTGGGGATCGATATTGACGAATCAGCAATTAATTTTGCAGAAAAAAAATTTAAAAAAGACAATTTGACATTTATTAAAAATGATTCCCTGAAAATAAAATTTTCTCAAAAGTTATTTGATGTTGTAGTTTGTGCCCATATTTATGAGCATGTGCCGGATGCCAGCGGACTAATGGAAGAAGTCTTTAGGGTTTTAAAACCAGAAGGGGTTTGTTTTTTTTCAGCTGGAAATAGGATGAAAATCATGGAGCCGCATTACAATCTGCCCTTTCTTTCAGTGATTCCGAAACCACTCGCAAATTTTTATATTCGTGCATCGGGTAAGAGTAATTTATATTATGAAAACCATCGATCATATTGGGGATTAAAGAAGCTTGTTCAAAATTTTGAGTGTATTGATTACACACAAAGAATTATTGAAGAACCGGAGAAATTTCATGCTGAATACATGATCGAGCCAGACTCAAAAAAAGCCAGACTCGCCGGTTTGATTGTTAAGTATGCTTATTGGCTGTGTCCCGGTTATATTTGGCTTTTGCAAAAGCCAGCCTAATTCAATTTATTCCTTATGTAGTTTTAAATAGAAAAGCTTCTTAAATTTTATCTGCGTTCATTTTCAACAAAAGCTTCTTTTATTGCCTGGGATCAACGCTTGAACATATAGCCGGCCGATTTTCTCCCAGTTAAACATGCTGATCACAACAGATCGAATTTTAGCTCGTTCAAAATCCAACGAGTGAATTTTAGATATATATCCCTCCACATCCCCCTCCTCAACTAGATAACCGGTGATACCATCCAATACGGCATCACGAATCCCTTGAATGTTGGATGCAATCACCGGCAAACCGCATGCCCCTGCTTCCAGGGCAGAAATTCCAAATCCTTCGACATCGTCGGGTATAGAAATGTTTGGCATAATGAAAGCGTCTGCTGCGTTCAGTAGAATATCGCGAAATCGATCGGGCTTTTTGCCAATCAATAGGACCCGTTCATGAAGTCTTTTTTTATGAATAATTTCTTGAATATTTGAGAATTCAGGTCCTGTACCAACGATTATGTAGATATAGCCCTGTCTAAGCCTAGACATCACAGTTTCAACAAACCAACCGATTCCCTTCCGTTTTACCAATCTTCCAACTGTGACAAGGATCATTTTATTTTTTAGAGAGCACTTTAGTTCACCTTTAATTTGTTCAAGCAGCTTCTCTTTTCCTGTTGAAAGATAAATGGCATCCACATTAATTCCGTTTGGAATGACGTTACAGCGTTTTGCTAAAATTCCTCTCTTGACACATTCATCTCGCGTGCTTCGGCTGACGCATATGATTTTATTTAGTTTATTGAGACATTTCGGGATTAAAAACTGATAGATAAGATTTCCATAAGTGACGTCAAGGCCATGAACAGTTGCAGTGACTTGCGTGCGAGTAAATAGTTTCAAGACAAACCCGACTGGGGACAAAAACCCATCGCAAATGTGGACGATAGAGATCGATTTGGTTTTTATAAAAAATAGACCCAAAATAATTGAAATGGGAAAAAACAATAATAAGTGGAATTTTGTTTTCTTGAGAGTTATTGTCTGAACAGGTAGATGTCTTTTGAGTTCTCGAATTAAATTAAAACTGAAATTCTCAAGACCACCAGTTTGAGGAGGATAATTTCGGGTAATAACCAGCAGTTTAAAAGGCATTTCAAACGTAATTCGATGAAGTAAGTTTGGTGAGAGTTCCGAGGTACAATTCTCAACAGAACTCATGTTATGGGAGCCTGTGGTTTTTCGTTACCTGAGCCCCCGTCAGTTTGTTGAAGGGGTGATCGGTGTCCGCGCCTTTCGAAACGCATCTGGCTGATCTGCTCTGAAATCAAGCTCATCATAAAAATAATAACAGATGTAACGAATAGCAGTGCACTCATGTTGGTGAAACGTCCTTCTGTTAGGAAAGAATGGATATAACGAATCAGGCCCAGGGCAAACATGCATAAGCTTACCGGTAGAAAAATCCGCATTGGAGAGTAATGGGTGCAGATGCGTATGATGATCATAAAAAATCTGGCTCCATCTCGAACCAACTTAATGTCACTTGTACCCTTTTTTCGCATCCGTGCCATGATAGGTATGTATTTCACACTTCTGCCGCTTCGAAGCAGCCCCAGGGTCAAGGTAGTGGGGTAAGAATATGTGTTGGGAAGTAAGTATCTAAAATTATTAGCAATTTCAGTCTTAATGGCTCGAAAACCAGAGGTAAGATCTTTAATTGGGAAATTAGTAACATATGTTCCGAGCCAGTTGTATATCTTGTTGCCAAAGGCTCGTGTCATTGAGGTGTGTCCCGAGAGGCGGCGTGCGCCCACGACCATGTCATATTCAGGAAAATGTTCCAACAACCGTGCCACATCATTCGGATCATGTTGTCCATCCCCATCCATGAAAATTAAAATATCTCCAGAAGCAACTCTCATCCCGCTTTTAATTGCCGCACCGTTGCCGATGTTATAAGGATGCTGATAGACGATCGCCCCAGCCTGGGTTGCCACTTCTGATGTGTTGTCGTCGGAGCCATCGTCGATAACGATGATCTCAAAATCAGGATGCAGTAATCGAATTTCACTGATTACATCCCCTATATTCTCCGCTTCATTATAAGCGGGAATAATTACCGATATTTTTTTATTTTGCATAGGAAAGTGAGCGTTTGAAAGATCCATCTATAAAGAAAAAAATGATTAATGCCGCGCGTATTTGCAAATTAGGTAAAAATCCCAAAAGATGTTCTTAATAAATGGTCGTAAACAAAATTGAAAAGAGTGATAATACGTTAAAGGTAGCAGAAAAAATATAGATTTTCAAGTGGTTATTATAAATGCGAAAGAGTATTGATAGATTTTTATTAAATTCTAAGTGGAAACAACGATATCTGGAGCTGTTGGGGAACAAAAACCATAAAAAGACCTCCAGCAACTCTAAATTCATGATGAAAAAATAAAAAGGGAATACCCAGCGTGCGAATGCAGCATGGTGGCATAGTCGTTGAAAAAGGATAAAAATATTTGCTTCTCGTTAGAATTAAATACAGTGTCTAACCAATTTGAAAACAGGTCGTTTCGCAACAACAGGTGTGTTATCCCATTCTTCTTCAATGATGTTTTAATGGCATTTGGCGAATTCGCATGTTTGATCTGCTTTTTAAACCATCCTTGCCCAAAAAAGAGTTCACGATCAAAGTAATACCCCCGGTTGCCGATAAACAAGGCAAGGATTTTAGCGGTTTCGGGAAGGTTTTGGTTGGCAAACCGGATGACTCGAAATTCGGGTCGGAAACGTTCGATGTAATCATCACGGCTGATTTTTCCGGTGATATAAGGAAGGGGGGCGACATAATGAAACTGCCTGAAAATGTAGATGAAATTAATTGTAAAAAGGGCGATGATGGAACCATAAACAAAAACTGCAATTATTTTTTTTCTAAAAATAGTGCTTCTTTTAAAAGAGAACACATTCATTTCATAGAGGCCGAGCATTGAGAGCATAACAAGGGGTGGAAGCATGGGTGAAACCCAACGGATTCTCATGTCGGTTTGAAAGAAAGCAAAAAGCAGAAAAAAACCTGAAAAAAAGGCAAAGATTTTTCTATCATAATTTACAAAAGAGGATCTTTTTTTCCCTTTTATGAAGGCAAAAAATGGTAAGAACAGCAAAAACGGATTAAGCTTTCCGTCAAAATATTTTGGATTGTCATCTCGACCCTGAAAAAATATTCGAACAGGTATAAGAAGTGTTTCCCACCACTTTTCTCCATAAACGAGTTTTCTAACGGCAAAATGTCCCAGGCCTCTTTTAGATTCTACAGTATCAGGATCGGATATGGAAGGTGACACTTCTGAACCGATCGATTGAAACCAAGAATTATAAAGAGGATATACAGGATTTTTTTGCCATTTGTAGTTTCTGATCATCCACGGCGAAAAGATGGTTAACGCGATCAGGAGAAAAAAGGTGCCGAAGGCCAGTGCTTTCATCTGGCCTTTAGTTTTTTGGTGAGTGTGGCGGATATAGATTAGAGGTACCAGTGAAGTTAATAACAACAGAGAAATCAGCCCATTGTACTTAGTTCCGAGGGCGAGGCCACAGGTTACGGCGGAGGCAATCAAATATTTGAGTTTATGTTGATTTTCAGTCCATTTAAACAGAAGCAGCAGAGATGCTGTCGAAAAAAAGACCAGCCCCAAATCCACATAGACGGTTATAGAAAGCTTGACGATGATGGGAATCGACAGAAAAAAAAGCGCGCCCATAAGGGCATATGAGGTATCGGTTCTTTTTTTTAGATAGTCGTAAATGAGCCATGCAGTCAGAACGGCAAAGGCGAAATGGATCAATTTTGGGATGATGTCATTTTCAAAATACAAAGGAATCATGTACAAAAGGTCAAGATTCATTGGATAATAGGAAAAGACACGATCCGGAATTTCATAGATGGCGCCGTGTTTTAGATAGAGCTTAGGAATAGCAAGATGGTGTATAAGAGCGTCTCTGCTTATTGGCGGAACCAATGCCAGGATAATAATGGAAAGAATTAAGATGAATAATAGGACTATAAGGAATACGTTGATGTAGGGTTTTGTGTAGGATTCGGTCAATTTTTTATACTTTGCTGGTGCCATTAAATAATTCCGAAACCATCAACTATGCTGGTGATCCAACCTTTATCACTATGGTGAATGAAATGATTATCTCACACCCGCTTTATCCGCCTGCGGAGGGTTCGCTTGAGCACGCGGAGTTCGCAAAGGTAAAACCTATGGTTGATCTGATTTTTTGAGAAGGAAAAATCAGACCAAATTCAAGCCCTGGCGGGACCGACTGGAGTGAGCATATATTTAATCTGGCCAACCATTTGGGAGTTCATCATCCAATAGGTGCGATACTTTTTCTTTTTGAATCAACTGATGCGCCTTTTTGTCAAAAGTCAACCAGGTTCCGTTTAAATCTTTTGAAAGCGCCGCATAACACGCATCATAACCTGTTAACCCCAATTGGACGAAATTATTTGCCAACCCTGCCAAGTTGCTTGTCATAGGTTGCCGAAATATGCCCAATTGGAGAATTGGAATGGCCCCTTTTTGAAAAGCATCGAGTCCATTTGAATGTAAACGGCACAAAACAGAAAAGACTTCGAATCCAAATAATTCCGGTACAGCAAACCTTTCAGGATCGTCTATAATCCCTTTCAAAACTTCATCCGCATGGGGATGTGCCTCTTCCTTAATGAACCATCGAATAGCGACGGAAGCGTCTATAACCCAGATCAATTTTTATAACCCCTCAACTCACGCAGAACAGAAAGACTCGTCAAATTTCCCACTCTTTTTTCCCTCAGTTCTTTCACTGCATTTAGCAGGCGTTTCTTTTTATCTTGAGATTGCCAGTCTAAAAATCGCTTTTCAAATTGTTCGGGGGTAACCAATACCGCTCTTATTTTGTGTGCTTTGCTGATTAGGATGGGCTCACCTTTTTCATTCAGGCGGTCCAATATTTGACCCAGATTGTTTCTGATTTGAAGCGCATTTACTTTTTCCATCTCTCGACCTCATTTGTTTAGTGTATATATCAAGTGTATAAGTGTATATATACATACAGATCAAAATGTCAAGGAAAAAAGCAGATGCAGAGAACGCAACAAAAGAATCCAATAAATCCTGTCTATCCTGTCAGAAAAACAAAGGTTCTCTATTCGATTGCTTTTTTGATGATTTCAGGTGGTAACTGACCCAAATAGGCTTTACCATCTATGACAAAAGCAGGTGTGCCGGTAATGCCAAGCTTTAATCCGTCCCTGATATCGAATGGTACCTGGAAATATTCCTTCAAATGCTCATCCAAGTCATAGCCTTAACCTTTGTTTCACAAATACAGTGAGCGAATATTTAAAATAGTCTTCTGCGGCCTAAGATATACCCGCACTTCGGTTTTTATTTTATGTCACTAACTTTGCATTCCTTGTTTGAAAGAATAGACTTAATTAAGATTACCGTGGAAAAGGATATGGGCATAATTTTCGCGTCCAACCAAATATATCCTTGATAAAATAAATTTGCGTACTTGAAAAGTAAAACAAAAAATTTCATAAACCGGTTGTGGCCGGGGTTCCGGAATATTTCTTTTGATGGTTTATGCCTTTGAACAATAGAAAATAGATATACAACAAAGCTCATAGTGATCTTTTCCAAAGGGCCAAGTACTTTTTGTAGGCAAATCGGTTTGAGACCGGCCAATTTTAACTTTTTTATAATTTCATCGAGTTCATAGCGCCGATAGTGTTTGACAAAATGATCATCGTTTGTAAAATAACACTTTCGGTGAGGAACGGTAATAATAAGACAACCCGCGTACTTTTTAAGGATGCGGGCGAGTTGTTTCATTGCCTGCAGATCATTCTTGATATGTTCTAGAACCTCCGAACAGATAACGTGTGAGAAGATATCCGACTTAAATGGCAGATGGATTCCATCAGCGATAACATAATACCCCTTTCCTTGTTTCTGTTTAAGGAAACGGATAGCATCTAAGGACAAATCAGAATACACAGTGCGGCTGAAGAAGGTTGTTAAAGGAGAAATCCCGCTTCCGATTTCCAGTATCAATTCAGGCTCTTCCTGATTTAAACATTTTTCAATAGCTCTCTTGCGTAAAAGATAATTATAAAGATAATTCTTAAGGATTAAGTATCTTTCTTCCTTAAAAAGCGCTTGAAAATTTCTGTTCTCATTAGTTTTCATAAATAATTTTGTCCGGCGGCCAATATTTTCCCTTGTTAGCTTCGGCCAATCGCTCGAACTTGCACAGTCAGCTGTTTCCAATGAGTGAAGATGCTTAGGGTTCGCGCAAAAATAACTTCACATTTTAGCATCTTAGCTTCAGCCCATCTTTGACCGATGCCTCACTCGCAAAATCCTCGAAATAACTCGCTATTCCTGTGGTTTTACTCTCTCGGATCAGCCAAACCTGAACCAAATCTAAGCGCCAATTCTGCGAAGTTATTTCTGCGCGAACCCTTATGGTAAAACTGGCCGAAGTAACAATATCAAGGATTAGTGTTTTAAGTTATCAGGAAAAATCATTGAAGTTATTAGTCCCATTTTTGCCAAACGAAAGGTTAGAGCTGTTTGCAGACAACCAAATCCATATTTAATGCTTCTGGAAAAATTAATTGACGAGGCGTCTGTAAAATATTTTGTGGGGCAACTCACTTCGGCTATGGTATATCCAAACCACAACACCTGCGCCAGCATTTGGTTGTCAAAAACAAAATCATCAGAATTGGCTTCAATGGGCAATCGCTCTAATAGATGCCTGGAAAATGCTCTATAACCTGTATGGTACTCCGACAACTTCGCTCTTAGTAAAATATTTTCAATTAGAGTAAGAACCCGGTTGGCAACATATCTCCAAATGGGCATTCCACCTTTTATAGCATATCCACCTAATATTCTGGACCCTAACACACAATGATACAGTTTATTTCCGATCATCGAAGCCATGGCCGGTATAAGCTTTGGAGTATACTGGTAGTCCGGATGAATCATGATGATGATATCTCCGCCGGCCTCCATAGCCAGTCGATAGCATGATTTCTGGTTGCCACCATATCCTCTGTTTCTTTCGTGAGAGTAAACTCGGGTATTAGGCAAAGACTTGGCAATTATCACGGTTTCATCACGGCTTTGGTCATCAACCACGATAATCAGGTCAACAATATCCTGAGCCATGACTTCGTCATAGGTTTTGCGAAGGGTTTGGGCCGCATTGTATGCAGGCATGACGACGACAATTTTTTGTCCCTTGTACATCCAGACTCCAATCAATGTACTAAAACATTTGATCTCTATTCCTATTTAAAATCAAGAGTTACCTTGGACTTTAAGGCCATTTTATTCTCCAACTTATTAAGGTTTTGTTCAGCTGTAAGGAGATCCGGCCTTATTCGTAGTGCCTCTTTAAAGTACATAATGGCTTTCTTGATTTCACCTCTAGCTGCCATGGCGGCTCCAAGACTGTTATATACTTCAGCATAGTCATACCTTATACGGAGTGCCTCTCGGAAATGAAAGATCGCTTTATCTATCTCTCCCCTGCGAAGCAGCATGATACCCAGATTGTGATGAACGCCTGCGTAATTCGGCTTAATTGCTAAGACATTCTGATAATAATTGACACTTTCATCCAACTTACCCTGGGAAAGCAGGGCCTTCCCTAAATTAATGTAAGCCATTTCGAAATCGGGATTTATGCTTAATGCTTCCTTATAATGTTTAATCGCATCATCAGTTCGGCTTTGAAATGCCAGCTCGAATCCCAAATTATTTTGAATAACGAAGTTTGCGGATGTTACATCCAGAGTATGCCTGAAAAGCGTAATACTGTTTTGCCAGTACCTCGCCTGTATCCACGAGGTTGCTATAAGGATGGGGAACAGGGTCGTTAATATCGTAAAAACCAATTTGGTTTTGTGTCGCCACCTGTCCACAAGTTGAGGGACACCCCAGGCCAAAATGATAAACAGACCGATCAACGGCACATAAGTGTACCGGTCAGCCATTGCCTGTGTACCAACCTGGACCAGACCTATTACCGGGACAAGCGTACCCAGATACCAAAACCATCCGACCGCAAGCCATGGAAGTTTTTTCAGATATCTGATGGCTAAAAAAGTGACCCCACTGAGTAGTAGAAAAGCACCTATAACCTGCCACCAGTATATCGAGGCGGGATGGGGATACAGAACGGCCAGATTGTCAGGCCAAATCATCTTTTGGATGTATTTTGTATATGAAACCAAGGCGTTGGAAACTCTAACAAAAAATGGATGTGTGTCAAATGTGCCTATGGCTCCTCCTTTTCTCTGGACAAAAAATGTAGCGAAACACGATGCCAAAGAAAGAAAAAAAAGAGGAATTTTTTCCCAGATTAGGAAAAACACTAACGACCTCGGTTGAAGGTTACCGGCATCATCATCGGAGGATCTGATTTTAGCTCGTCTCAAAGGCCAATAATCCAAAAGGAGCAGAACAAACGGTAATGTTACCAACATCGGTTTAGCCATAAGGCTCAGAACAAAGAACCCTATAACCGGCAAAAATCGATTTGTATCCGGATGTTCAGCGTAACGGGCATAACTCCAAAGGGTCAGCATCCCGAAAAAGGTGCTCAGGACATCTTTGCGCTCCGCCACCCATGCCACGGATTCCACATGAAGGGGATGGAGAGCAAACATGGCCGCAACAAATCCACTCTGCCATAATTTACCTGTCATCCTATTAAACACAGCAAACAACAATAAACTGTTTAATATGTGAAAGAGCATACTGGTCATATGGTGACCTCCCGGATTCATTCCGAAAAGCTGAACATCCAGCATGTGGGATAACCAGGTGGTAGGGTGCCAATTGCTTTTATGTGTAGATTCGAATGCCCAAATGATATTTTTTAAGGTCAATCCGTTTTGTACCCGCGGATTTTCAGTAACATATCCATCATCGTCATAGCCGATAAATTCATGATTTCTGACCTGCCAATAAACAGTTAGTGTTGCCAGTATGAGAAAAAGACCGACAACGACCGTCGGCCGTATTTTGGATCCAGTTTCCCTGTGGCAATATTTCCTATTTTGTTTTGAAACCATTATACAAAAACCTTTTGATGAACTTAATCGATACGCCTCATGTCGCTCCGCGCTTTTTGCAGGTTTTTTATTGCTGCGATGTAGTTAGTCTTCAGACTGACAGCCATTAAAAAATGTGCGGCCGCTTCATTGATCTTTCCCTGTTGTGCCAGCAAGACGCCCAGGTTGTTGTGGGCTTCTGCAAAACGCGAATCCAACCGTAGAGCATATAAAAAATTAATGATGGCTTCAGCATTACTGCCTTTTTGTTGCAGTATCGTTCCCAGGTTATAATACGCTTTTTTTAAGTATGGATTGGATCTTATGGCAGCCTTATAATGACCAATGGCCTCATCCAGCTTACCCTTGGTGGTCAGCAGTATTCCCATGTTATAGTGCGCATTCGCATCGTGTGGCTTGATCCTTAGGGCTTCAGCATAATGTTGGTATGCCTCATCATTTTTTCCTAAATGGACCATTGCATTTCCAAGATTATTTCGAGCCAAATAATTATCAGTGGTAACATCTATCGTGTGTTGAAAAAGTGTCGCGCTGTTTTTCCAATAACCTATCTGTTTCCAGGTTATCATGAAAAGAATACCTATCAATAGAGTTGCGACAATTGGAATCAGTTTATAGCGAGAAAGATAAACTTTCAAAAATTCTGAAACACTCCAAACACCTGCAATAAAAAGACCGATCAAAGGAATATATGCATGGCGGTCAGCCATGGCCTGGGAACCGACTTGTACCAGACCGATGACAGGAATCAATGTGCCGAGGTACCAGAACCAGCCGATAAGAACATACGGGTGTTTCACACGAATCTTCCAAGACAGGTAACACATTGTTATGAGGATGGAACCTGCTCCGGCAATCCGCCACCCGGGAATAATTGCTGGATATGGGTAGAAAACCGCCAATTTTAAAGGATAGATCATTTTGCCAACATAACCCACATAAGAAACCAGAGCGTTTGCAATCCGTGATGTCAGCGGTATCACCTCCAAAGAACGAACAGCTCCCGAAGCATCCTGAGATAGATAAGTAACGCCACAGGAAAAAGCAGATAAAACAAAGAGGGGAATTTTTTCCCGAATCAGACTTAAAAACGATCGATTTTGAAAAGCTGAAGAATCGGAAGATGATACATCCGATTGGTGCGAATTACCTATACAGTGTGACTTGATGTCGGCTTTAAAATGTGATTGGCCTGAAACAGAAGCAGCCGCGAACCGGAATCTTTTAAGAGGCCAATAATCCAAAAGGAGCAGGACAAAAGGCAATGTCACCAGCATCGGCTTGGTCATCAGGCCGAGCATAAAAAAGAGAATTACCGCTAAATATTTCACGCGAACGGGCTTTTCTGCATATTGGCAGTAACTCCACATGGTCATCATCCAGAAAAACGTGCTCAGGACATTTTTACGTTCCGCCACCCAGGCAACCGATTCCACATTTATCGGATGCAGGGCAAACAAAACCGCCACAAAACCACTGCACCATGGTGCGCCTGTCATTCGGTTGAGAGTTAGAAACAGCAATAACGCATTAGTGATATGAAAAAATACATTTACCAGGTGATGCCGGCCCGAATTCATTCCCCAGAGTTGAACATCCAGCATGTGAGAAAGCCAGGTTAAGGGGTGCCAGTTCGCAATATCGGTGGTGCTGAAGGCCCAAACGATGTTCTCCATGTTCAGACCTTTTTGGACACGAGAATTTGCCGTTACATATAAATCATCATCAAAGTTCACGAAATCATAACCGGACAACCGGTAAAAAATAGCAAAGGTCATTAAAACCAAGAAAAGGCAAATCATCGATTTCCTATCCCACAATCGATTTATAATCGCATTTTTTCTGATCATTTCAGAGGTGCTTCCTATATTAATTCTGAATTTCCGAGAATTCCTTCGACTTTTCTGCCAGAAGGCGTGCTATTACCTGAGAGATTAATTCAGGTGATAAGGGCGGCACAAAATGATCGTTTGAAAGATTCTTCAATTGATGCTTTACTGCGGTAATATTGTAAGTATTGATCAGTTTGTCTGTATAATCCATGGCTCGGGGGATATCTCCAGCCCTTAAACTATTTTCTATCAATCCAAAAAGTGCTGTCATACTCCCAGGTGGTAGTTGATGTGCGCGCCTCAAGACGATTTCAGCCTTGCCGTAATTTCCGTTTAAACTTAAGGCTACACCCAATCCCATTAACGTCGTTTTGAATCGGGGTGCAATTGACAGTGACTTTTGCAAATGTTCGATCGCTTCTTCGTACCTTTTTTGATGCAATAATATTAATCCTTTTTGATTCAGGTATCCTTCATGATCAGCATGTTTTGTAAGGAGATAATCCGCATGCTCTGATGCGCTGTTCCATCTCCCGAGCGTTATCAGGATCTGGATCAAGTCGTAGCGGCCTTTTGCATAATCCGGAGACACAGCCAGGGCTTTTTCCAGCAATTCAATTGCTTTTGGATGTTCACCTTTCCTGAAATATATCCCAGCCATATTACCCATGATGATCGGATTGAAACGTGTCCTTGATTTTTGAAGTAAAAGTGCCTTTTCATAAAGTAAAAGTGCCTCGTCATATTGGCTTTTGCTGGCATCAGAAACATAGGCCATTTGCCATGCCAGATTGGTCAAGGGCCTTGCGCTTTTGGGTGCTTTAACCATCGCATCTTTCCATAGGCTTATTTCTGTGGCCCAAGCCCTGTTTCTAATATAGGTACCCGATCCAATTGCGATGATTGACAAAGCAAGGAAACCGGCCAAAACGGCCCTTAGGGCTTTATTTCTCTTTTGGTAGTAGGTAAGCAACTTCGAGAATCCTGCAGCAACGGGCAAAAAAAGAAAAAGAGACGGAAGATAATTGCGATGTTCGAAAATGAGTTCCAAGGGAATGACAGTGGATTCAATGATATGGTTGAGATAAAAGAACAGAATCGCCAAAGCAATAAGTGGCCGTTTTCTGATCTGTGAAAATCCGATCCCGATGATAACCAAGGTGAGTAAAATGGCCGGGAGTGTTGTCAGTGGCTGAAACAGTGAAGTGGAAAGAGTTATATCATGTTCAATAGAGAGCCGATTTGGCATTGGATAGAAAATGAGACTCAAGTAGAAAAACACAATTCTCGGTTCCGTTAAAAGCCGTTCGGTGAGACTAAAGGGCCGGTGATTATAACCTTTTATAAATGAAAACGAGTTATCAGGGATGAAGAGCCAAACAAACAAGACAATCAGAAGCATGCCTCCGGCAATGGACCCCCAAAGAAATACCCTTTTAGTTCGCTGTGAGGTTAAATCCTGAAAACATATCACCTCAACCAGAAGCAACGCGACAGGGAGCGTAGCGGTGTTTTCTTTGGATCCAAGTGCAAATAAAAAAGCCAGCCCGCTACCCAAAAGAAATAAGATCCGATGCAGAGAGGAACTGCTCAACCTGCACTTTACATAAAAAAACATGCTGAGAATATAAAACAGGGTGGCCATCGAGGTCATTCGTTGAACAATGTAGGTCACCGCCTGGGTTTGAATCGGGTGAATTGCCCACAGCGTTGCCGTCAAAAGGGCGATGAAAAATGCGTTTTCAGCAAATTTATGCTTAAGATTCGGAGATTGAAATAAGTTCAAAATAGTAAGAAAAAGCAGAAACCCAGTCAGAGAATGGATAACCAGGTTGACAATGTGGTAACCAATTACATTGTTCTCACCAAAATACCAGTTAAGGGCAAATGTCAGACATGGAATGGGTCGATATAGTTTATTGCCTGTTTTCCAGGGATCTGCCGGATTGGTAAAAAAGGTTTTAAACAGGGATTCAGGATTCAGGTCCTTGAGGTGCAAATAGCCATTGTTGACAATGTTGGGTTTATCATCAAATTGCCAGGAAGCATGAAACGTGTTGGAATAGACGAGAAGGATCAGAAATGCTAAACAAAAAAAGGCAATAAAAATTTTCTTGCTGTTTTCAGGTGAACTATATTTACCCAAAGTCTCGTCGCCCATTCATAAAGGTGAAATGTCCGCTTTTTCAAAAAGGAGTATCTTGACTGGATACTTAAAGTTCCCGAATCAATTGTCAAAATCACTTATATCACAAAAAGAATTTGTTGTTAAAAAAAAGAGGTGTACATGGCGTGATTCAGGAAGTTCAAAAACTATGAAAAAAAAGTGGGGGATAGATTCCCCCACTTTACATTTACTGCCTTTTAGCTGATGCTTATCCTGCACATGCATCAGGGTGAAATATATTTGTAATAGATGTAAGTTGCACCAGATATCCACCCATCAACACCAATTCCAGTTGAGATTTGGGCAATTTGGTATTCAGTCGGACATCGACCACTCCCATCGGTGACCGTAATGGTTATGTTAAGGCTGGGATCACCGCCATCTACGGTTCCTGTGTTTATTGAAGTGCCTCTACCGGAATACGTGTAGCTATTATTGTTGTTTAATTCGGCAACAGTTGGTGTATTGACATGTGCTGGTATGGCAAAATAATCTGCAACCGACGCGGCAACACCATTGGCATCCGATTCAGCCCTGGAGCAAAAAGATTTGTTTCGATAGGCGATGAAGTTGGGGATCGCGATGGCGGCCAGGATGCCGATGATGGCGATGACGATCATCAGCTCGATCAATGTAAAACCTTTTTGATTGCTCTTTTTCCTTAGTTTCTGTAACATGATTCACCCTCCTTTATGGTTTTTATGGGATTTAAAGTTTTCTTGTTCGTCAAGCTATGTTGCAAAAACTAAGCCAAATTTAACCATTTTAAATATTAATTTTTAACATACTGTATTTATTGATAAATATTTCTATACGAAATAGAGGTTATTTTTTTTCTATTTATCGACTGCTCGCTATTTTACAAATATTGTTTTTTTGTGACAAAAATTGGTATGTTTTCGCCTGTTTGTCTCGATTGTATCATTTTACGTTTTAATTCCCAGCTTTTGAAGCTGATACCGTAGGGATCTCAGGCTGATATTGAGCAGATCTGTTGCTGTTTCCCACGATCTTAACAAAATGGAGGGTTTTTTTCAGCTACTACCTTTCAGCTGATGCTTATCCTGCACATGCATCAGCGTGTAACATATTTGTAATAGATGTAAGTTGCACCAACTATCCACCCATCTGAGCTGCCTGCATCTGTGACTTGGGCAGTCTGGTACCCAGTCGGACACCGACCACTCCCATCGGTTACCGAAACGGTTATGTTAACGGTGGGATCTGCCCCATCGACGGTTCCCGAGTTTTGTGAACCGCCTCTACCGGAAAACGTGTAGCCCGCATTGTTGTTTAATTGGGCAATAGTTGGTGTATTGACATGTGATGGTATGGCAAAATAATCTGCAACCGCCGCGGCAACGCCATTGGCATCCGATTCAGCCCGGCTGCAAAAACTCTTATTACGATACGCGATGAAGTTGGGGATGGCGATCGCGGCCAGAATGCCGATGATGGCGATGACGATCATCAGCTCGATCAATGTGAAACCTTTTTGATTGTTCTTTTTCAGTTTCTGAAACATTGTATGCCTTCCTTTATGGTCTTTATGGAATTTAAAGTTTTCTTGCTTGTCATACGGTACTGCTGTTTACAAGAAATACACCAGTTTTAATCATTTAAAAAATAATTTTTAACATACTGTATTTATTGAAAAATAGTTTTATTTGAAACGGAGGGCATTTTTTTCTATCTATCAGCTGCTCATTATTTTACAAATATTGTTTTTTTGTGACAAAAATTGGTATGTTTTTCACTCACTCGTCTCGATTATATCACTCTACATCTTAATCCCCAGCTTTTGAAGCCGGTACCGTAAAGATCGCAACCTGACACCGAGCAGATCGGCGGCGGTTTCCTTTTTGCCGCCCGCTAATTCTAGAGCTTTTTCCAAATAAGCCCTTTCTATTTCTTCTAAAATGGCGTCAACAGAAACCCCTTTTGCCACTTCACCAAGATCAAATCGTCTATCCTGCATCCCTTCGATCCATCTTCGTTTATGAACCGATAGGGCAAGGGAATCAGGGAGAAGGATGTTAGTGGTGGAAATAGTCACACTCCGCTCCAGCAGATTTTCCAGTTCACGAACATTGCCGGGAAAATCATATTTATTGAGCAAATCGATGGCGTACGACGATATTTTTGAGATCTCTTTTCCCATTTCACTGGAGTATTTTTCTAAAAAATGCTGGGCAAGAAGGCGGAGATCGCTTTTTCTTTCCCTGAGGGGCGGAACCTTTAATTCGATTACATTCAGACGATAAAAAAGATCCTCTCTAAAATTGTTGGCGATCACTTCGTCTTCAAGTTTTTTGTTGGTTGCGGAAATGATCCGGATATCAACCGAAACATCCTCATTGCTTCCGACCGCTTTAAACACCTTTTCCTGGACGGCCCGCAGCAGTTTTACCTGGATGGGGATGCTGAGATCCCCGATTTCGTCCAAAAAGACAGTCCCTTTATCAGCCACCACAAAAAGTCCCTTTTTATCCTGGGTTGCCCCGGTGAATGCGCCTTTTTTGTGCCCAAAAAGCTCGCTCTCCAGTAATGTCTCGGGGATGCCGCCGCAGTTGATTACCACAAAGGGCTTGTCAGACCGGTCACTCTGTTCATGGATAGCACGGGCGATCAATTCCTTGCCGGTACCGCTTTCTCCGGTGATCAGAATATTGGTTTTCGTTTTGGCAACCTGTCTGATCATATCGTAAATATACATCATCTCGGGGCTGTTTCCCACGATTCTACCAAAATGGAAGGTTTTTTTAAGCTCTTTATCAAGGAGCTCTTTTTCTCGGGCAATGGTTTTTAAATCCAGGGCATTGGCAATGGTCTGTTTGAGTTCCTCTTTGTCGAAGGGCTTTGGCACGTAATCGTAGGCGCCCGCATTCATTGCTTCAACCGCTGTCTCGGCTGTCGCATAGGCAGATATCAGGATAACAACTATATTTGGATCCTTCTTTTTTGCAGCTCTTAACACATCCAGTCCGGAAATATCGCCGAGCCGGATATCACAGAGCAACAGATCAAAATCGCTTTTATCCAGCATTGAGATGGCCATGCATCCGTTTTCCGCGCATGATACCTTATATCCTTCCCGACCGAACATGATTTCGAGCAGCTCCCTCATGCTCAGCTCATCGTCCACAACAAGAATATGGGGTTTCTTTTTTGTCATTTTTTAGATGTATTTCTAAGTAATTATCGCCGGCTTGTTCCCTTATATTTGCGTCTTTGCGCCTTTGTTTATCCCGTAGGTCTTAGAGATCGTGCTGGGACGAGAGATTTTATATGGCTCCGGTTTCTTCAAAAACCACCTTCCCACCAACCATAGTTAAAACCGCCGTTCCTTTCAGGTTCCACCCGTCAAAGGGGGTGTTGCGGCTGAGAGACTGAAAACGATTTGAATCGACTTCATAGGGTCTGTCAGGATCAATAATGGTGATATCAGCGGAGCTACCGATTTGAAGACCGCTTTCAAGGCCGAGGATGTGTGCCGGGTTGGTCGACATTTTTTCAACAAGGTCGATGATGGTTATTATATTATTTTCTACCAGCTTCAATCCCAGGGAAAGGGAGGTTTCAAGCCCGATAATCCCGTTGGCCGCCAGGTCGAACTCAACCTCTTTTTCAGTTGAAGAATGGGGCGCATGGTCCGAGGCAATGGCATCGATGGTGCCATCGGCAAGCCCTGTCAGAACCGCTTCCCGGTCCTGAATTGAACGAAGTGGCGGATTCATCTTTGCGTTTGTATTATAATCCTTCACCGAATCCTCACAAAGGGTGAGATAGTGAGGGGCGGTTTCAGCGGTAACAGGTATTCCCCTGGTTTTGGCATCTCTTATGGCATAAACAGATTCCCGGGTGCTGACATGGGCAATATGAATCGGCGTTCGGGTCAATTCGCAAAGTGCGATGTCCCGCATCACCATGATGCTTTCCGCCGCATTTGGTATTCCGGCCAGGCCCATCTGTGCGGCGAGTGTCCCTTCATTCATCACCCCATTTTGTGAAAGACCAAGATCCTCAGAGTGAGAAATGATGATACTGTTGAACTCATTGGCATTTTCCATTGCCCGGCGCATAACCTGGCTGTCCATCACCGGCCGGCCGTCATCTGAAAAGGCAATCGCACCGGCATCTTTCAATTCTCCGTATTCACAAAGGGATTTGCCTTGAAGCCCTTTGGTTATGGCGGCAATTGGAAAAACATGAACCCCGGGGCCGTTCAATGTTGCTTTCTTCAGGATATATTCTGTGGTCTGTCGATTGTCGTTTACAGGATCGGTGTTTGGCATGGCGCAAATCGAGGTAAAACCACCCGCAGCGGCTGCCAAACAGCCTGATCGAATCGTTTCCTTATATTCATGCCCCGGCTCCCGTAGATGGACATGCATATCGATCAGGCCGGGGGTTACAATTTTTCCTGAAGCATCGATGATTTTGGATTCTTCGTCTGAACCCCGGGTTTTCTTGTGCAGGGAATCCTTTAATTCAATAATCTTCCCCTCTTCGATTATGATATCCTTTACATCATCAATATGTCCGGGATCGATCACCCTTCCGCCCTCGATCCGGGTTATCATCTCAAGTGCCTCCTGACACCGGAAAAAGAATGGACATGCGGATGGTCACTCGCATTGATTATCGAAGGTTTCACCATTTATCTTATTTTAGCCAGTTCCCGAGTCTCCTCCATCTGACGCCGAAGTTATCTTTGTCCCAGGACCAATAGATCATGAAAGCTTTACCCTTCACCGCTTTCAAATTGACAAAACCCCAAAATCTGCTGTCATAACTGTGATCTCTGTTATCTCCCATAACAAAAAGGGAATCGCGAGGAACGGTAACCGGTCCAAAATTATCTCTTGGCTGCAATCCGGAAGGGAAGGTGTGAGGATCGGTATGAATGCCATATGTATCGTTCGTCTTTTTTTGATTGATATAAACTTGCTTATCACGCACCTCCACAACGTCCCCGGCGACCCCGACCACCCGTTTGATAAAGTCTTTCTCCGGATCTTCAGGGAACTTGAAGACCACGACATCACCCTGCTTCGGTTTTTTTATCGGAATGATGGTGGTGCGTAAATAGGGAAACTTCACCCCATATATGAATTTGTTCACCAGGATGTGATCTCCGATCAACAGGGTCTGCTTCATCGACCCTGAAGGAATTTTAAACGCCTGTACCACAAAAGCGCGAATAAACAATGCAAGAACGATGGCAATGGCAATGGCTTCGATATTTTCTCGAAGACGGCCTTTTTTTCTCGGGATTTTATTTTCTGCGGACTTTTTTGACATCATAATTTTTAATGGAAAATTTTATTGCTTTTTTTGCTTGTGTTCTGAGATGACGACATAAATGATTGTGTTTAAATTTATTTCCTCAAGTTTTGCACCCCCAATGGGGCACGGTGCCGCATCTGGTGTGGGGTAGTAGAATTTTTTGGAAAAACAATGAGGCAATCAGTTTGAAACGGTAACCATAAAGTAACCACCGTGCACAGGCACGCGATGGTCCGGATTTTTTTGTAATATCGGTTGCTTCTGGAATGCTAATTCTTAAAAGGTTTTGTTCTGTTTTCAAAGCGCTCATCGTCAATTTTTTCCAGAAAAATTTCTTTTTACCCTATGCCTGATGTGGCTTTTCCAAAAATACCAGGTGAGAAACTTGAGTTATTTCCTTATGCGAATTGTATTTTCTTCTCTTGGTCTTCACCCTGTCAAACGATAAATAGTTCTCAGTAAAAGGTTGCAGTAAATGCCTGCCACCACATCATCCATAACAATACCGACTCCCCCCGGTAATTTTCGTTCGATAAATCGAATCGGGAAGGGTTTAAATATGTCCAGAACCCTGAAGATGAAAAAGCCAGCAGTGGCTGAAAAAACATTCAGCGGCAAACCGAATAAGGCTACCACAATTCCTGCCATTTCATCAATGACAATTTCGCTTGGATCTTTTTTATTCAACATAATCTCCGCTTGACCAGCGATCGGAATCGAAGACAAAACCAGAAAAAGGATTAAGAATAGTGAAAGAAGTGGATCGATTTTCGCTAGAAAAACCCAGATGAAGAGACCAGGGATTGAACCAAACGTGCCTGGAGCAAAAGGAATCTTTCCCACATAGCCAACAGTTGCAAGAAGAATAATCGATCTTCTTTGAAAATTCATGGCCCGTCTCTATAATTTGAGATTCGGTTTGTCAAGGTATTGTTGGCTTAACCCCTTGCCTTTGAACACGATCTGGTATTTTGAAACAGCTTCTATTACTAAATCTTTTATTTGATGTTTAAGATAAATTAATAGATAGATGGTCTTGAAATATGGGATTTAATGTGCCATGTGATATCATACATTTTTTCATATCCATAAATTCATTTTGAGGCATAGCGTTAATAATGGAAGAGAAATACGATCACGAAAAGATTGAAACCAAGTGGCAAACATTTTGGGAAGACTCAAAGCTGTTTGAAGTGAAAACAGATAGAGACAAGGAAAAATATTATCTCTTGGAGATGTTTCCTTATCCATCCGGCAAGATACACATGGGGCATGTGAGAAATTATACCATCGGAGATGTGGTTGCAAGGTACAAAAAAATGAGGGGGTTCAACGTGCTCCACCCCATGGGTTGGGATGCGTTCGGGATGCCGGCGGAAAATGCCGCGATTGAAAACAATACCCACCCAGCCAAATGGACCTATGAAAACATTGAAGCCATGCGGGCCCAGTTAAAACGAATGGGGTTTTCCTATGACTGGAACCGTGAAATAACTACCTGCAAGCCCGAATACTACCGTTGGGAACAGTGGCTCTTTTTGAGGATGTATGAAAAAGGGATGGCTTATCGAAAAGAATCTTTTGTGAATTGGTGTGATCCCTGTCAGACTGTCCTCGCCAATGAACAGGTGGAAGCCGGTATGTGCTGGCGATGCGGTAAACCGGTACGCCAAAAGAAACTCTGGCAGTGGTTTTTCCGTATCACCGACTATGCGGAAGATTTGCTGAGTTATAGTGACAAACTCCCGGGGTGGCCCGACAAGGTGATTACCATGCAGAAAAACTGGATCGGTAAGAGCGTCGGGGCTGAGATCCGGTTTCCGGTTGAAGGTAAAGATGAGGAGATAGCGGTATTTACTACCCGGCAGGATACGGTTTTCGGTGCAACGTTCATGTGCCTTGCCCCGGAGCATCCGCTGGTACCCAAACTCTCGGAAGGGACCGGACAGGAAGGATCGGTCAGTGAATTTGTTGAGCGCATGTCAAAACAGGACCGGTCGATCCGGGCGGTGGAAAGTTACGAAAAGGAAGGTATTTTTATTGGCGCCTATAGCATCAATCCGTTGAGTGGAAGACGGATGCCTGTTTATACCGCCAACTTTGCTCTCATGGAATATGGAACCGGTGCGGTGATGTCTGTTCCCGCCCATGACCAGCGGGATCTCGATTTTGCAAGAAAATACGGTCTGGATGTGGTGGTAGTTGTAAAGCCTTTTGATAGAGACCTCGATGCCGATACCATGACAGAAGCCTATGTCGATAGCGGGACCATGCTCAACTCCGGACACTTTAACGGCACGGAGAGCAGAATAGCGATTGAGGAGATCTCGGACTATCTCGAGGAAAAAGGTTTCGGAAAAAGGATGGTGAGTTTCAGATTAAGGGACTGGGGCATTTCAAGGCAGCGGTATTGGGGAGCACCGATTCCGATGATCCACTGTAAAGATTGCGGTATTGTATCTGTCAAGGATGAAGATCTACCCATTATACTTCCGGAAGAAGAAGATATCCTGGATGGGGGACGATCGCCCCTTCCCATGCTGGATAGTTTCGTAAAGACCGCATGCCCCCGATGCGGCAATCCCGAGGCCAGAAGGGAAACCGATACCATGGACACATTTGTGGAATCTTCATGGTATTTTGAGCGCTACTGCAGTCCCGACTGTGACGTCGGCATGTTCGATAAAAGGGATGTGGACTATTGGATGCCGGTGGATCAATATATCGGTGGGGTTGAACATGCAATTTTACACCTGCTTTATTCTAGGTATTATACAAGAGTACTAAAAGAGCATGGACTGGTCGATTACAAAGAGCCGTTTACCCGTTTACTGACACAAGGAATGGTCTGTAAAGAGACGATATCCTGTATTCAGCATGGCTTCCTTCTCCCCGATGAAGTGGAAACCAGGGGTACCAAACGATTTTGCAGTAAATGCGGAAAAGAGGCGGTTGAAGGTCGTGTTGAAAAGATGTCAAAATCCAAAAAAAACATCATCGATCCGAACACAATGCTGGAGAAATACGGGGCCGATACCACACGGCTTTTTTGTCTTTTTGCCGCACCACCTGAAAGGGACCTGGAATGGAGCGAGCAGGGGGTTGAGGGGGGGTATCGCTTTTTGAACCGGGTGTGGCGCCTGGTGTTTAACCACATGGATGGCATCAAAGATGCTGTTTCTTTTTGTGGCGATCCGGACCTGCTCAAAAGTCAGGTTCGGGATTTATATAAACAGACCCATCAGACCATTAAAAAAGTTACCAAGGATATTGAAGAGAGGTTCCATTTTAACACCGTCATCAGTGCGGTTATGGCCCTTGTCAATACGATGTCCGGTCTGGACCCAAATGTCCACAATCCGGAAAAACCCGGGGTAATAAAATTTTCCCTTGAATCGGTGGTTCAACTTTTATCGCCGATGGTGCCACATTTTAGCGAAGAACTCTGGAAGTCCCTTGGGCATGGATCAAGTATTTTTCTAACTTCATGGCCATCCTTCAGGAAAGATGCGCTTGACAGAGACGATCTTCTAATCGTGGTACAGGTCAATGGGAAACTGAGAAGCCGGTTCAATGTTCCGTCGGATGAAGATGAAAGTGTCATTAAGGACAGAGCCCTTTCCGACGAACGGGTTTCGAAATTTATCAACGGCAAACCGATAAAACGGGTGATCGTGGTCAAAAAAAAGTTGGTGAATATAGTGGTTTAAACCAAAATCCGATTTGCCGAATGGTCGCGTATTTTGTTTTAGGGTCGTCAGAAGTGGAGAAAAATTGTTTTTAATGACAAAACACATCAAAGCTATCTGGATCCTTTTCTGTTTGTTCGGATTTGTTTTTATCGCCTGTGGTTATAAATTTGCAGGCAGCGGAACATTCCCTGATGGGATTCGGTCCATTTATATCACTATTTTCGAGAATCGTACGAGAGAGACCGGTATTGAAAAACTATTTACCGACGACCTTATCGATGAGTTTATCAGAAAGAGTGAAGATGTTCTGGCAGGGCGCAGAGAAAACGCAGAGGCGATTTTATCCGGGGTAATCAGTGGAATGGGCATTGAAACCGTCTTCCATACCGGCACCGATACTTCAGATGAACGGGAGGTGACCATCGAGGTTTCTATCACCCTAAAGGATCGGCAAAAAAAGATTCTGTGGGCCAATGTTGTATTAGAAAGTCGAACCTATCCTGTTGGTTTAACCAGACTAGAAACCGAACAGAGTCTACGGGATGCCATTATCGTGTTATCAGAAAGGATTGCCGAAAAAGCTTTTAATCGGCTGACAAGCGATTTTTAAATGACCACAGGCATTTTAGCAATTAGTAAATCCCTGGCCTCAACGCCAAGAAAGAGATCCGATTTGGCAGTTCGATCGGCCGGGGTTTTCGGGTGTTTCATTTTGACCGGATGGTAGAGACAACTTAAGGGCTGATGGTGTCAACCACCTTTGAGAGGCGTGATATTTTTCTTGAGGCGGTATTTCGATGGATGGCGCCCTTTTTTGCAGCCTTGTCAATAACAGATTTTGCAATATTCAGCCGGTTCAAAGCAGTGCTTTTTTGTGATTCATCTCCGGCCAGACGAATCTCTTTGGTGACCTTTTTTATCCTGGTTTTGAGCCGCTTATTTTGTAGACGCTTTATTTCATTCTGACGCGCGCGTTTTATCGCAGATTTATGGTTTGCCAAGTGTGATAACTCCTTTTCTTAAACCCCAATTGAGCGAAAAAAGCCTCAACCGGGGGCTTATTAGTTAAATGTTAATGGTTATTTGCTTTAATCCCGTTCACTAAACTATATTCCTTAGTATAGATGAGATACAATTTTGATTTAAATTTTACCAAACCCAATAATTGATAACTGATAACGAATAACATCTAATCGAGTTTTGACTTGATTAGGGTATTAAATTCGTTATCCAATGTCAAGATATTTTAACCTCAATTGAGAATGTTTGAATAATTTGAAAAAAACAATCCCCATATCCCCATGTACGAAAATACCCGTGTAACCAATGCTGCTGGAATCGTAGGAAGTGCCACTTTATTGAGTCGCATTTTTGGATTCCTAAGGGATGTTGTTATCGCCGGATACTTTGGAGCAGGTCTTGGCTCAGATGCTTTTTTTGTGGCATTTAGAATCCCCAATTTATTGAGGCGCCTTTTTGCCGAAGGGTCGTTAAGCATTGCATTCATCCCTGTTTTTACAGAATACCTTACAAACAAAGGAAAGG
>DRHF01000108.1 GCA_011049715.1 Desulfobacterales bacterium | reverse complement strand
GGTTCCAACAACGATAATGTCAAATTTTTTTTTGTTGGTCGGATTGACCAACTTCATCTCAAATCGATGTCTATCCCACTTCCCGGTTCGGTACATTGTCAATAAACGCGCAGGAGGCCGTACAATTGGGTCAGCCACCATATCGTATACCGGCTTTTTGCTTTTGATTTTTGTTATTTTTCATCTGGTAAATTTTCATTTTGCAGATAAAACCTCCGCCACAATTTATCAAATCGTATCGAGTACATTTACAAAACCTGGATATGTGGCAATTTATATCGCCGCGGTGATCGTCACTGCCATCCATATCCGCCATGGGTTTTGGAGTGCCTTTCAGACTATCGGTGCCAACCACCCCAAATATATGCCCGCTATCCGGGTAATCAGTATCCTGTTTTCAATCATTCTCGGGATAGGTTTTGGTTCTATTCCAATCTATATGTCTTTGACCGGCTAAAAGGAAAAAATATGCTGCTTGATGCAAAAATCCCCGGAGGTCCTCTCACCGGGAAGTGGGATAGACATCGATTTGAGATGAAGTTGGTCAATCCGACTAACAAAAAAAAATTTGACATTATCGTTGTTGGAACCGGTCTGGCAGGTGCAAGCGCATCTGCCTCACTTGCCGAACTCGGGTACAATGTTAAGACATTTTGTATACAGGACAGTCCTCGCCGGGCCCACAGTATTGCTGCACAGGGAGGAATCAATGCAGCAAAGAATTATACAAATGAAGGCGACAGTATCTGGCGGCTTTTTTATGACACCATCAAAGGGGGTGATTTCAGGGCAAGAGAAGCCAATGTGTACCGTCTTGCACAGGTGAGCAATAATATCATCGACCAATGTGTTGCACAAGGCGTACCATTTGCAAGGGACTACGGGGGTCTCCTTGCGAATCGAAGTTTTGGTGGCGCTCAAGTTTCGAGAACCTTTTACGCCAGAGGCCAAACCGGCCAGCAGCTTTTGTTGGGAGCTTACGGGGCATTAATGCGTCAGGTGGCGGCAGGAAAAGTAAAGATGTTTCCTCGCCGGGAAATGCTCGATCTGGTTTTGGTAAATGATCAGGCCAGAGGAATAGTTGTCAGACATTCGGTCACCGGTGAACTTGAATGCCATGTGGGCCATGCAGTTGTACTGGCGACAGGCGGTTATGGAAACCTTTTTTTTCTTTCGACCAACGCCATGGTATCGAATGTAACATCCATCTTTAACGCTTTTAAAAAAGGCGCCTTTTTTGCCAACCCCTGTTTTAGCCAAATTCATCCGACCTGTATTCCGGTACATGGAATCTATCAATCCAAACTGACCTTGATGAGCGAGAGTTTGAGAAACGACGGTCGTGTTTGGATACCCAAAACGCCCGGCGACAAGCGCCCTCCTCAGCAGATACCGGAATCTGAAAGAAATTACTACCTTGAAAACAAATATCCCAGCTTTGGAAATCTTGTCCCTAGGGATGTGGCATCCCGAAGCACCAAAGAACAATGTGACCGGGGAAGAGGTGTAGGTGAGACAGGACTTGCGGTTTATCTTGACTTAACAGATGCCATTAATAGGGAAGGAAAAGCTGCGATCGAAAAAAAGTACGGCAATCTTTTCCAAATGTATGAAAAAATCACTGCTGAAAATCCATATGAAATCCCAATGATGATTTACCCCGCGGTTCACTATACAATGGGCGGCCTGTGGGTGGATTACAACCTCATGAGTACCATCGGCGGTCTTTTTGTACTAGGTGAAGGTAACTTTTCGGACCATGGGGCAAACCGACTCGGGGCAAGCGCTCTTATGCAGGGTCTGGCGGATGGTTATTTCATCATACCGTATACCATCGGGGGATATCTGGCAGGAACCCCGTTAAAAGAGTTGACAACCTCACACCCGGCTTTCAAAGAGGCAATACACAATGTAACCGATCGTCTCAACACACTCCTTACCATAAAGGGGAAACGCACGGTAGACGACTTCCACAGGAATCTGGGCCTAATCATGTGGGACTACTGCGGAATGGCCCGAAACGACACCGGGATGAAAAAAGCCATGACGCTGATTCAGGACCTGCGATCGGAGTTTTGGGAAAATGTGGTAATCCCGGGGACAACGAAAGAATTCAACCAGAGTTTAGATCGGGCCGGACGTGTTGCTGATTTTCTGGAATTCGGAGAATTGATGATTAGGGATGCATTGGCTCGCAGGGAATCGTGCGGATGTCATTTTAACGAGGCCTTTCAAACAGCGGATAATGAAGCAAAAAGGGATGATGCAAATTTTTGCCATGTGGCTGCCTGGGAATATGCGGGAGACAACAAGGAACCGATATTTCACAAAGAGCCCCTGGTTTTCGAAAATGTCGAGTTAACGCAAAGGAGCTATAAATGACGACGACGATAAATTTAACGTTGAAAGTTTGGCGTCAGAAGGGACATGCCGTGAAAGGTGGACTCGAAACCTACCCTGCCCGTCATATTTCAACCGATATGTCATTTTTAGAGATGCTTGATGTGGTCAATGAACAGCTGACTTTAAACGGGAAAGACCCCATCGCTTTCGATCATGACTGCCGTGAAGGGATCTGCGGAATGTGTGGCGCGGTAGTAAACGGCCGGCCACATGGTCCTGAAAAAGGAACAACTCTTTGTCAACTCCACATGAGACATTTCTCCGATGGAGACACAATTGTCGTAGAACCTTGGCGTTCGAGGGCATTTCCAGTAATAAAAGACCTGGTAACCGACCGAAGCGCGCTCGATAAAATTATTCAGGCCGGAGGATATGTCTCCGTAAACACAGGCAGCGCACCCGAAGCAAACACCATTTTGATATCCCAGGAAACCGCTGAATTGGCAATGGATTCAGCTGCTTGCATTGGATGCGGCGCCTGTGTGGCTGCATGCCCCAATGGATCCTCAATGCTTTTTACCGGTGCAAAGGTTTCGCAATTGGCGTTATTGCCCCAGGGTAAGCCCGAGGCCGCCACACGCACTGCAAAGATGGTCAGGACCATGGATGCCTGTGGTTTTGGAAACTGTGCCAACGAAATGGAATGCGAAGCAGAGTGCCCCAAAGAAATATCCATCACCCACATCGCCCGATTGAACCGGGAGTTTATTAAGACAGGCTTTTTATCATAAACCAAAAATCAGATATCGGCAAAAAACTTTTAATCATCCACCAGGGAGCACTTGGGGATGTTATTACAACCTTTCCAGCCATCATAAAGCTAAAAAAAAATTTCCGGCCCATCCACCTATTGTGCCAAAACCAGATCGGAAAACTGTCTCGGGAACTTGACCTTGTCCAAAAATATTTTCCTTTGGAGTCAGCCGTTTTTGCATCTCTTTATTCCGGATCTGGCGACGGGAAGATAAAAGAGATCCTTTCCGCATATGATGAAGTTATTCTTTTTTCATATTCCGCCCCGCTCG
>DRHF01000107.1 GCA_011049715.1 Desulfobacterales bacterium | reverse complement strand
GCAGTCTTTGTGACGCCAGCTTGAAAGCCACCTATCGGGATCGGACTTATCCATCCGATGAGCCCAGCGCCGATGGAGCTTCGACATCTCTGGTAAATTGTCGGCAGTAATGTTAGTCCAGATGTCAAAGTAAACAACGTTGAAGCGATCATCGGTCCAATACTCCATCACGTCGCCTTCGATCACTTCCAGTTTACCGTGCTTATCGAGTTTATCGAGGTGTGGCTTGACAAGTTTAATAACGTCTGGGCTACTTTCCACAACTCTAATACTGTCAACCCCTTTGCCGATTCCTTTACACAAAAGAGGGGCGATTATCAATCCGATCCCGAGCCCACCAATCAATATGTCGCCATGCGCCTTTCGCATGAATTTCAGGTTGGTTCGGCGCTCCATGGGCGTATCGGTCATTTGAGTTGTGTTGCCCCAACTGACTCCGTTGTTACTCAACCTGGTGTATAGCCCCTCTTCGAGATCGCGATATTCATAGTTGCCACTCAGTGCGGCCGCGAGCCAGCGTTGATGCGCTTCCTTTTCGTCTGTATAGAAGTGATTGATCGCCCAGGAGCCAGATTTATCTTCGGGAATGAATGCGTGCATGGGCATGAATGGAGGGCAGTAGCGTGGGTTTTTCACTTGTTAATCTCCCTGTTAATTCCCCAAGCCAAAAACCCTATAAATGCTCCGATGAAGGCAAAGATCATTATGGTTGAAAGATAAATCCCCCAAATATCAATGGCCCATTCCCAAGCAAAAGCTATGGCAATTACGCCGCCCCCAATTACCGCCATCAAGAAGGCTCCAATTAGTGTGAGTTTTATAAGTGTCATTTTATTTCTCCTCGGGTACCTCCGGTAATGTCATGGGCACCCAGACTCCTTTTGCCACGCCCGGAACAATGAATACCTCATCGGCGCGATAAATAAAGCCGCCGTGTGTTTTTTTCCACACCCTTACAGGCATTAAGACGTTTTCTTTCTCGCCATGCGGCGACCCATAAAACCAATACCAGTCGCCATCGCCTTCGGGCCAAGTTTCTGTCCATACTGTCATATTAAAAGCCCTGCTCGACTTCCCATTTTTTACACTCTGTCATAATTGACCTCCAGACAAGAGATGCGTTCACATCAAACAATCGATGATTTCAAATCCTCCGCGCTCCAATCTGCCCACCCCTCAAATACATGCCAAACAAACGGGGATTGCTGGACGGTATCAATGAACTTAAATAATCCTTCCTGATAATCGAATATCTTTCCCGTACCGACAATATGGAATGTTCTTAGTTCGGATTTAATTTCATGGGCTGGGTTCAATAAAGCCCAAAGCCAAAGGCTACCTCCCTGCTCTTGGCATGAAAGTATTTCTGATCCAACCGGCATCTCGATTTCAATTGATCCGAATACATTTTCGGGCCTATCAAGCAGAAATTTCCAGATCACCATTTTAGGCATGGTCACACTCCACGAATGCGGTGAGGTTCATCATATCAATAATCTCGGTTGGTGAGAATGGGCCGTTTCTCCCAGTGAGTTCAAGGCCATCTCTAAGAAACAAATCGGCATCCCACTCTTCCAGGTTTGCTTTTTTGATTGCCCGAATTGCGATTGGAACAAAGTAGGCGGGAATTCGGGGGGACAGGTTTATGGAAAAATGCCATTGCAATGCGGAATCTAAGTTCATCACACCCCTCTTTGTGTAATCCGCCATTACCGTTGCTTGTGTGTTATCCATTTTAGATTCCTTTCGTTTTCAATTTTCTAATGAAGTTTCTTTTCGCGCCATTCAATGTCTTCCAGTATTTTACGCGCCGGGAACTTTGAATTGGGAAAACAAACTTTTCGGTTGTATGAGCCATCCAGGTGTATTCAACATCGTTCCCTGTAACGGCAACCTCAAACCTTACATCGGTAAATTCAGGATGATCCAACATGCCAATCTCGAAAAAAACGCCCGCTCTCATTATTCTTTCAATGGTTTCATCCATTCTCAATTCCTTTGTCACTACGCTGGTTCCGTGAATTACTTTCCAGTCACCCTTTGAATGTTGAGTCATGCTGTTATCCTTTCCGTTTGTCTAATTATACCACAGGCGGAATAGTTACACAATGAATGTAGGAGGGTGTCTACGGAGTGTGCGGTCGTAGATTTCCCCTGCCGCAGTGGACGTGGATTCCTGTTCTTTAAGCAGGTTCTTGGCGCAAATGGGGCCAAAGGGGTGTAGCCCCTGGCTATCATCGGGGTCAACTCTTTCGACGCCTTCCGTATAAGGAAACCGCTCGCCGGTCATGCTGTTTAGCTCAAGCAAGACCATGCGCTTGGAGTTCAACACTGCTCCACATCCCGTGCAAGTTTCTGCTGTACCCATTGGTTTTTACCTCGCCTATATTGTGCCACGCGGCACGCTCGCCGACATTTTCGAAGCCGTGGAAAAAGCCGTAGGGACGGATATTTTGCTCAAGAACCTTAGCGATCAAGGCGATCTCCCCAAAGAAATATAGCCCAAACCCGTTAACACAACG
>DRHF01000106.1 GCA_011049715.1 Desulfobacterales bacterium | reverse complement strand
ACAATGAGGCAATCAGTTTGAACCGGTATCCATAAAGTAATCACCGTGCACAGGCACGCGATGGTCTGGTTTCTTTTGTAATATCAGTTGCTTCTGAAATGATAACTCTTAAAAGGTTTTGTGCCGTTGTCAAAGCGCTCATCATCAATTTTTTCCAGAAAAATTTCTTTTTACCCTATGCCTGATGCAACTTTCCTTAAAATATCAGGTGCGAAACTTGAGTCAATAACCATGTAAACGTTCATAGGGGAACGGATTTACCCTTGACCCACTTACTTCTTTCTTTTACCTTAATTGAGCGCAAACAAAACTGAAAGAGGCTTGAAAATTAGGAAAATCCAGCTTTAAGTATAATTTTAGAACAGATTTATAGATCTCCTATTGATAAAATATATTTTTTAAATTTTTTTCATTTTTGTTTACCCAAAGGGAAAGCCGATGATATCCCATCTACAGTGTTGTCAAGGGTTCGCGGTCCGCCTGAGGCGGATTACAGCTTCACCCTTGACGCCTTGCATCTGGGACATCCCTCCAAAGGCGGATCTTCGACCTCGACTTTCGCTCAATTGAGGTTTTAGAAATGCTATTTAAATTTATTTCTCGTTTTGATTTTGTGGTAAGATGAATATGATATGATCGTCATGGAATCCTCGGGTAGGGAATGCTAGCTTAAGGCATAATGGGAAATATCTCGAACAGAGTAGTGAAAGGATGTCAAAAATCGATGTTAATTGTTAGACTGCCTAAAGACCGATAATGAGGAAGGGGTTGTGTCTGAAATAATTCTGATAGCGGCTTTTTTGTTTTTGTTTTTTTTAATTGTACTCCTATGGATTATGTTGAAAAGCAAAATGACCGACAGATTTTCTGGTGTGGAGGAATATCTATCGTCATTTGATAAAATACAGGAACATCTCGAGCATCTGATAAAGGATGAAATGGCCCGAAACCGGGAAGAAACAGCAAACAGCGACAAACGGACAAGGGAAGAGCTCAACAAATCTCTGATCGATTCAAATGATACCCTGCTGAAGCGAATGACAGAAAATTTCGGAATGCAGAAGCATCAGCTTGACTCATTTTCCAAACAACTCGGGGAGATGACCAAACTCAACCAGGAAAAACTGGAACAGATGCGCAATACAGTGGAAAAACAACTGCGGGTATTACAGGAAGAAAACAGCAAAAAACTGGAACAGATACGGGCAACGGTTGACGAAAAACTGCAGACCACTTTGGAAAAACGTCTGGGCGAATCTTTTAAACAGGTGAGTGAACGATTGGAACAGGTCTATAAAGGTTTGGGGGAAATGCGCAACCTGGCCTCCGGTGTGGGCGATTTGAAAAAGGTTCTGACCAATGTGAAAACCCGCGGCACCTGGGGGGAAATAAGACTTGGAAATATTCTGGAGCAGATACTGACACCGGAGCAATATGAAATGAACGTTCCGACAAAAAAGAACAGCAATGACCGGGTGGAATTTGCCATAAAGTTGCCCGGGCAGGATGTGGATAAAGAAACGATTGTCTGGATGCCGATTGACTCCAAATTCCCCCAAGAGGACTACCAGCGGTTGATCGATGCCCAGGAGGCAGCCGATAAAGAACAGGCTGAAAAATCGATAAAAAATCTGGAAACACGCATCAAGTCAGAAGCAAAAAAAATCAAAGAAAAATATATTGACCCCCCTTATACCACCGATTTCGGCATCATGTTTTTGCCGATCGAAGGATTATATGCAGAAGTCCTGCGTCGGCCCGGACTGTGCGATACGCTGCAAAGAGAGTATCGTGTTGTTGTGACCGGGCCGACGACCCTTGCCGCTTTGTTGAACAGCCTGCAGATGGGGTTCAGGACACTGGCGGTTGAAAGGCGTTCCAGTGAAGTGTGGGAACTGCTGGGTGTGGTTAAGACCCAGTTTGGCCAATTCGGTGACGCACTGTCAAAGACAAAAAAGAAACTCCGGGAAGCCAGTAACAGCATCGATAGCGCGGAGGTCCGCACCCGTGCCATCGAGCGGAAACTGAGGGATGTCCAGGAAATACCGGAAAAAGACACGGTAGAATCGATCGAAAAAGGATAAAAGATGATTGACCCATACCCACGCTTTGTCTGTTGTTATACGAAGATGATTTGACTAGACCCAAAATCAGGTTTTATTTAACCCGACATCCACCATTTTTATAAAATCTACCTCAAGTTTCGCACCTGATATTTTAAGGAAAGTCGCATCAGGCACACCAGATGCGGCACCGTGCCCCATTGGGGGTGCGAAACTTGAGAATCTACAATATATTCAAATTTGTAATTTCTCGACAAAATCCATTACGGATGGAAAATGTTAAAATTTTTCTTGACCTCGTCTGCTGGGGGAGGTATTTCTTATGCAGTATTAAAATTGCGCCATCTTTTCATATCTAACTATTCGATCTCATGGAGAAATATCTCAAAATGTGCTGATCTGTCTCCTGACAGAACACGGCCTATTCTGTTGGGAGACTGAAGAATCTCCTCAAAAATTAAAACCAAATAGAGGTTGCAACGTAATGCCGCTGCTTTCAAAGCCTAAAAGCATCTGCTCCTTAAACATCTGGGCTCTCGGAAAAGATAGGCGAGCGACCTTATGCGGCATTACTGAAGCGATATTAAGAGCAACTCGGAAGATGCAATTTTGATTTCCCCAAAAACACTTTATCGTCCAAGAAAGGAGGAAACACCATGGCATTAAACACAAAAGGGTTGAAGAAAAAGAGGGTAGGAGTTATTACCAGGCGACAGTTCATCAAAACCACTGTGGCGGGCACCGCGCTCGCCGGAACAGGGGGCCTCATCTTTCCCCGTTACGGTGCCGCCAAGCCAAAGACCCTTAAAATCCTTCAGTGGGTCCACTTCGTTCCGGGATACGACAAGTGGTTTAACAATACCTACATCAAGGAATGGGGGGCCAAGAACGACACCGAGGTCATCGTCGACAACATCGGTCTTGCCGGGCTGAATGCACGGGCTGCCGCAGAGGCCTCGGCCCAGAAGGGTCACGATCTATTTATGTTTCTGTGGCCCAAGCCGGACATGGAACACCAGGTCATCGACCACAAGGAGATATACGACGAGTGCATCAAAAACGTGGGTAAACCTATCGACCTGGCTATTAAGAGCACTTACAACCCCAAGACAAAGAAATATTACGGCTTCTCAGACAGCTTTGTCCCCGACCCGGTCAATTACCGCAAGGACCTGTGGGACTCCGTCGGGATGTATCCGGATACCTGGGATGACGTGCGCATAGGCGGGGCAAAGATAAAGAAGAAACACAATATCCCGGTGGGTATCGGCCTGGCCTCTGAGATCGACACCAACATGGCCCTGCGGGCCATCATGTACTCTTTCGGATCATCTGTCCATGATGAGCAAGGCAATGTGGTCCTCAACTCCAAGGAGACACTGGAAGCGATCAAATTCGTCAAAGCCCTGTTCGAGGAGGCCATGACCCCTGAGGTCTTTACCTGGGATGCCTCCGCAAACAACCGTTTCATGATCTCTGGCAAGGGATCCCTTGCATGTAACGCCATCTCCATCACCCGGACCGCTGAGAAGATCGCTCCGGAAATGGAAAAGAAGATCTGGCTGGCCAAGGCCCCGAAAGGGCCGGTGCGCAGGATGGGGCTGGAGCACGTCATGAATGTCTATGTGATCTGGAAGTTCGCCGAGAACATCGAGGGCGCCAAAAAGTTCCTGATCGATTACGTCTCCAATTTCAAGACGGCGTTTTTGGCCAGCGAGTACTATAACTTCCCCTGCTTTGCCAAGACGGTCCCTGACCTCAAGACGCTGCTTGCCCATGACAAGAAGGCCCAACCCCCGGATAAGTACAAGGTCCTGGAGGATGTTCTGGACTGGGCCACCAACGTGGGCTATCCTGGTTACGCCAATGCGGCCATCTCTGAAATCTTCGGCACCTGGGTCATCTCTACCATGTTCGCCCGGGTTGCCTCCGGCCATTTGAGTCCTGAGGCCGCCCTTAAGGCGGCAGATAAGAAGGTTCAGGCCGTATTCAAAAAATGGCGGGCCAGGGGCCTGGTTTAACAGTGCGCGTGGACAAAGTTGAACACGTACAGTTAGCGTGAAATCGCCCCCTTGGGTGATGAAGACCCAAGGGGGCTTTAACGTATATTCCAATTGGGGCGAAGCCCTAAGTTCATATGAGAGGATCTTTTGGCTGTAGTAAGAACGCAAGGTCTTGTAAAGCACTTCGGTGAAGTGAAGGCTGTGAATGGGGTGGACATTGTGAGCAAGGAGGGGGAGTTCCTTGTACTGCTGGGTCCTTCGGGCTGTGGCAAAACCACGCTTCTTCGCATAATAGCCGGCCTGGAGAAACCCTCGGCCGGGGACATTTTTATTGGAGATCAGGTCGTTACTCCCCTCCCCCCAAGGGCACGGGGCATTGCCATGGTTTTTCAGAGTTACGCCCTGTATCCCCACCTGAACGTGTTCAAGAACATCGCCTTCCCCCTCAAAGCGGCCAAGATGCCAAAGGAAGACATGAAGCAGAAGGTGGAATGGGCAGCCACCATGTTCGGAATCGATAGGCTGCTCCACCGAAAGCCGCGGGAGCTTTCCGGCGGCGAACGGCAGCGAGTGGCCTTAGCCCGCGCCCTGGTAAGGGAACCTAATGTCTTTCTCCTGGACGAACCCCTCTCCAACCTGGATGCCAAACTCAGGACATCGGCCAGGGAGGAGCTTCACAGATTCCAGAAGAGCGTGGGAATCACCACGATCTATGTAACCCATGACCAGGTGGAGGCGATGGGGATGGGGGATCGCATCGCTGTCATGAATGAGGGGAAGGTACGTCAATTAGGTATCCCTGCAGAGGTTTACTCCGAACCTGCCGACACATTTGTGGCCGGTTTCCTGGGGTCTCCGCCCATGAATCTGGTGGAGGCAGGGGAGCGGTTAGTTGGATTTCGGCCTGAATGCTTCCTCCCTCGGGAGTTGCATATAGGAGGCAACGAGGTGGTGTCTCTTCGTTTTGAGGTAACCCGGGTGGAGGACCTGGGAGCGGATCGGCTGGTGTATGGCAAACTGGGGGAGCGGTTCAACCATAGCCATGTAGTGGCCAATCTGCCTACCAGTTTCACCCACTATTCTGTTCAAACTGGTGCTACCTATGATTTTGCGGTACCTAAGGATGATGTTAAATTTTTCGATAGCAAGACCGGTCTTCGGACAGAGCCGGTTCCGTTGTAAGGAGATAGGATGGATGCTGTAACTAAATCGGTGGGAAGTACGGTTGCGATCCGGAGCTCACGCCTGAGTTTCCTCTTTGATAACGAGAGGTTTCTGGGTGTTTTGATGATAGGGCCTGCCGTGATCTATGTGCTCGCGCTGGTTGGTTATCCCCTGATACTGGCATTTGTTTATAGTCTCAGTGACATAACGGTGGGCAGCACCCACTTCAACTTTGTGGGATGGGAAAATTTCAAGAACATCATCGATGATCCGGATTTTCACATAGCCCTAAAGAATACCATTTTTTTCACTTTCGTATCCATGTTGATCGTGGTGGTTTTGGCCAAAATCTTGGCCCTGCTCCTGGTGAAGGACTTTAAGGGAAAATTCTTTGTGCGGGCACTGATCCTTATGCCCTATGTGGCACCTATCTCTCTTGGGGTAATAGGTTGGCTCTGGATGCTGGACTCCATCTATAGCCCCATTAATTGGCTTCTCCAGCGCACGGGGATTTTCGGACCCGACTTCTGGCCCATGTGGCTCGGGACGCCAGGCCTGGCCATGACTTCCATCATAGCGGTCCACGTCTGGCGCATGACGCCCCTGGCCATGGTCATCATGCTGGCCGGACTCTCCTCCATTCCTCAAGATATCCAGGATGCGGCCCTGGTTGATGGAGCCGGCTATTTCCGGCAGCTCTTCCAGATCACCATCCCCATGATGCTTCCCATCATCATGGTGGCCGCCCTTTTCGGGATTCTCTACACTGCTACCGACATCATCATCATTTTAGTGCTGACCCGGGGCGGGCCCTACGAGTCTACCCAGGTCCTGGTCAGCAAGGCTTTTTATACGGGCATCGACGGAGGTGATTTGGCCAGCGCAGCAGCCATTGCACTGTTCCTTTTTCCGCTTCTTTTAGCCGTGGCCATATTCATGCTCAAGATAGCCCGTAGAGCGGAGGTGACCTGAGATGGTAAAAGGTATGGAATCGGTCAAGCGAGTGGGGCTAAAGATCGCGCATTTTGGAAGCTTGACCATCTTTGCCCTCTTTGCGAGCTTGCCCTTTTTGTGGATGCTGATCACCGCCTTCAAGCAGGATGCCGACCTCTATAACCGTACCAACAATCCATTTATTTTCAATATGGCTCCTACCCTTGACCATCTGAAATATCTTTTCACAGAGACTTTGTTCGTAAAGTGGCTGCTGAACACTGCTATGGTTGGTGTCGCAGTGGTTGCCATAACGCTGGTTTTGGCCGTACCCGCCGGATACAGCCTCGTGCGTCTTGGAGGGCGCCTGGGAGAAAGGCTCGGCATCGGGATATTCCTCACTTATCTGGTTGCCCCCACCATCCTGTTCATTCCCATGGCGCGGGTGATCGCGAGGCTGGGGCTCCAGGACTCATTGTGGTCCCTGGTGCTGGTCTTCCCGACCTTCACTGTCCCCTTTGCCATCTGGCTCCTGATGGGCTTTTTCAAGGCCATCCCCCGGGAGCTGGAGGAGGCTGCCATGATCGATGGTTACAGCCGCTTGGGGGCCTTTGTAAAAATGGTGCTTCCCATATCCACATCCGGGATACTGACGGTGGTCATATTCAGCTTCACCTTAGTGATCCAGGAATACATCTACACCCTGACTTTTGTAACCGGGGCATCCAAGTACACGGTGAGCGTTGGTGTGCCGACTTTTCTGGTACATGGGGATGTCTACAACTGGGGCGGGCTGATGGCGGGTGTCCTTATTACCGCCATCCCCATAACTATCGTCTATAACTTCTTTGTGAATCGATTCATAGCCGGTCTGACGCTGGGAGCTGTAAAGGGTTGAGAAATTATGGAGAGTTTGAACTTGGAATGGCCGATGAAGGTCGGCAGAAATCCAAATTTCCTACCAGAATCCTGGCGGTAACTACCGAAAGAGAGAAATAAAATCTAAAAGTGCCTTTCTATCTCTAAACTCCCCTTTTGCGAACTAATAGTATCTATCTTTTTGACTTTAGATTTTCCCTGACACGATCAACAGTCTTTATTTCAACCATCGATAAAATGCTATAGATTGTTTACCCAAGTTTCACATCACCAATTTACCAATGCGTCGCATCTGTATAGGGCGAACTGAAATTTTCGTCACAAAAAAAGCGTTTTTCAAGAACACGGATTACTAAGGGGTACGATCGGGATAATGCCTTTTCTAACCCGATCAGAAAAATAATGGGAATCGTCAAAAAGTCATAAAAAGGAAAGACAAAATGAAGATGGATACCTGGCGTATTGCTTGTGTGGGTGCAGGGCTGATCGGTCAGGGTTGGACAACTCTGTTTTCTTCAAAAGGTTATCAGGTAATATTGCAGGATGTCAGCAAAACCGCCCTTGAAGATTCGCTGAGAGCGATAAACAAAAACCTGATGTTTCTTGAGGCCAAAACCATTTTGAAACCGGGTGAGGCTGCTGCGGCCATGGCGCGAATAAAGACGAACACGGATATTTCGGAATCGGCCGATTCAGCGGACTATGTCCAGGAATCCGTTTTTGATGACCTTCAACTTAAAAGCCGGGTTTTTAAAGAAATAGACATGGCAGTTCCCGATCATGCGATTATCGCCAGCAGTAGTTCGGGGTTGGTGATGACCGAAATTCAGAAAGCCACCACCCGACCCGAACGATGTGTTCTGGTCCATCCACTGCTGCCGGTTTATCTGATTCCGGTTGTTGAAATCGTCGGTGGGGAGCAAACCTCTCCCAAGACGGTCAAGTCAAGTGCCGAACTCATGCGGCGTCTCGGGAAGATACCGATTTTGCTCCAAAAAGAAGTACCAGGATACATTGTAAACCGGCTGCAGGCAGCACTTTTGCGGGAAGCCATCGACCTCGTTCACAAAGGCGTTGCCAGCGCTGAAGACGTGGATAACGCTTTTTGCAATGGTGTCGGCCTACGGGATCCCTTTATCGGCCCGCTGCTGCGTGCCCATTTAGCGGGAAACGGAATCGAACGATTTTTAGAAAATTACAAACAGTCCTACGAAAATAGATGGCGCTCCATGGATACGTGGGAATCCATTCCTCCTTTGGCGGTCGACGCCGTTATCAAAGGGGTTAGAAACATGGAAATGGTTCGGGAAAAATCGCTTGATGAACTGAAAAACTGGCGGGACGATATGTTGGTAAACCTTCTTAAATTGATAATGGATTAATTACTCAAGCCATAGCGAGACAATATCCGTGAGTATCAATCTATCAGGAGTCGCCCAAACCGGCCTCGATCATGGCCTCCATGCTCTGGGCACTTTTTAACACCTTGGTGATGAGCGTATCGGTCTCCTTGCGGAGTTTGGCCACTGCGCCCTGATCCTTGATTGAACCGAGATTTATTCTGATATTATAGGCCGCACCCAGTGCTCCTGCGCGGGCCATCTGCACGGCCGTCCCGACATCGGTCAAACAGTTGGAATTTCCCTTGTGGATGGTCTCTTCAGCCAGATCAGTGATTTGAGCGATGGCCTTGAGCGTTTTAAGCGGTACAATTGCAGCCTGTTTGGTGGCTCCTTGAATGGCCGCATTGCGCGCTTTTTTGTCGACATCGGTTTTTCCGGGCATTTTGAAAGCGTTCATTACTCCCTTATATGCTTCCGCGTCTCGATCCACCAGATCGCAAAACGCAACGGCCAACCGGTCCGCTTCATCCCGAACCTGCGCCATCGCCTCCCAGACATCTTCGTATTTTTTTCGGCCGATTGTCAGACGAGCGACCATAGCGACCAGCCCGGCTGCAACAGATCCGGCCAGTGCAGCCACGCTGCCGCCGCCCGGTACCGCCGAATCTCCAGCCAGCTCATTAACAAAATCGGTTACTTTCATTTCGACCAGTTTCAATGATATCTCCTCAGGGACTTTAAGAAAACATTAGATCCATTTGACAATTTTCAGGTATTGGAGGTGTCGTCTTCAAAGTGGTCGCTCTCGATAGGGGTTCCGTTCCGAACCACCTGTCGACAGGGATTGAAACCAAACCGGTACGCCAATTCTGCAGGATCCGAGATATCCCAAAGAACGAAATCAGCGTCCTTTCCGATCTCCAGCGTTCCCTTTACCTTCCCCAGTCCCAATGCAGCAGCCCCAAACCTCGTCACACCGGCCAGGGCCTCTTCCGGTGTCAAACGAAACAATGTACAGGCCATATTCAGCATCAACAGCGGCGAAGTCGCGGGGCTGGACCCGGGGTTGCAGTCGGTGGCCAGTGCCATCGGCACGCCATAGCGTCGCAGCAAATCAATCGGCGGTAGATGGGTCTCACGGAGAAAATAGTAAGCACCTGGTAGCAGCACGGCGACGGTGCCGCTCGCAGCCATGGCCTGGGCACCGTCTTCGGATAGATATTCGAGATGATCAGCTGAAAGCGCCCCATACCGAGCGGCCAGGGCGGCTCCGCCCTGATCGGACAGTTGTTCGGCATGGAGTTTTACCGGTAAACCGCGGTCTCTCGATGCTTTAAAAACCCGTTCGGTCTGTTCCAATGAAAATCCGATGGTTTCGCAAAAAACGTCTACTGCCTGGGCTATCTGTTGCGAAGCAACTGCCGGTATCACCCGATCACAGACAAAATCGATATATTCATCGGACCGATTTCTGTACTCCTCAGGAAGGGCATGGGCGCCCAGATATGTAGGACACACCGTTACCGGAAACGCGTCCTCCAGCATCTTGGCCACCCGAAGCATCCGAAGCTCTGTTTCCAGATCAAGACCATAGCCGGATTTAACCTCCACGGTCGTTACACCCTCTGATATAATGGCCGATAAGCGACGACCACTCTCATGAAACAGTCGGTCCTCATCAGCTTTTCGAGTCGCCGAAACCGTTGAAACAATCCCCCCACCCTGCCGGGATATCTCCTCATAGCTCGCCCCCAAAAGACGGAGTTCAAACTCTCGAACCCGACTACCACCGTAAATCAGGTGAGTATGACAATCGATCAACCCTGGAGTGATACAGGCGCCCCGGGCGTTGTGTGTACGGGTTGCAGCAGAACGAATTTCAGCAGGAAGGTCCTTCTCATGGCCGACCCAGGCCAGCTTGCCTTCAGATACGGCGATCGCGCCGTTTTTAATCATCCCATAGGGATTGTCCGGTTTCATGGTTGCCAGTTGGGCGTTGACCCAAAGGGCATCGATGATTTCAGGGGTTGGATTATCGGGCATCCTTTGCGACTCCTTTCCATTTATTTCAAGGAACGGCCAGCGCCTCCCCTTATTCTTCTTGCCCCATCAGATCCAGCAGGCTCATCTCAACCACCTGTTTGGCTGAAAAATCCCTCAGCTGGAGATAGTAGGCAGCGCTGTCCAATATAGCTTCAGCCGGTATCATTCCATAAATCTCGGTCTCGACGATATTGACACCCCAGCGGTTGGCCTCCATTCGGATCATCTCCACTACCCGGTAAAGAGAATTCTTCTTAAAATCGACCAGATTCATGGAGACCTGTGTCATGCCTCGTTCTTCCAGGGATAGGGCGATCCCCTTGACATGACACAAGCCGCCTGAGGAAGAACGGACAAACCTGGCGATCGTCTGGGCGACCTTGAGATCTTTGGTGTCTAGATTAACATTAAAGGCAATCAGAAATTTTCTAGCCCCGACTACCGTTGCGCCGGCGGTGGCATGCAACCCGGGGCCGCCCACGTCGGGGTGACGATCCGGATTCTCAGCAGCTTCTGTTTTCAACACTTCGTACTGGCCTCTACGGACAACCTCCAGCCGGGATCTATCCGGCCGTTTGGCCGCAGCTTCATAGAAATAGACCGGTATCCCCGTCTCTTTATGATAGCATTCACCAAAGGTGTGGGCCAGAGCGACGCACTCGTCCATGGTGATATTCCTGAGGGGAACAAAAGGAATTACATCCACCGCACCCACTCTGGGATGACCACCCTGATGGGTATTGAGATCGATGTGGTCTATTGCGATTTTAGCCGCCTGGATGAGTGCATCCTGAATGGGACCGGGCGAACCAACCAGGGTGACCACCAGGCGGTTGTGGTCGCCGTCAGCCCGGTGATCCAATAGGTTGCAGCCCTTGGTCTGTTTAAACGGCCCGATGATGGACTCGATGACTTCGAAGCGTCGCCCCTCGCTAAAGTTGGGTACACATTGAATCAGTTGATCGGCCATCCTTTTCCCTTTTTATTTTTTTGTTATTAAATCCTTAATTACTCAAGTTTCGCACCCCCAATGGGGCACGGTGCCGCATCTGGTTACCCTATGCCTGATGCGACTTTTCTTAAAATATCAGGTGCGAAACTTGAGTTAATTACTTGAGGGGTCGGGGAGTTTTGATTGCATTGTATTAACTTCAGCGGAATGGGTTTTTAGATTTTTAAGTCGTGTACTGTTTGAGGCCATTAGGGACTGTTAAGGGAAAACAGATTCCTGAAAAGAACCGTTTTAAGATTATTAACTGATCAAAATAATAACGGTTTGTTATTAAAAGAACAATTTCCTGTTTTTCCTTTACAGACCCTTATGGGCGAGTTTACTCGATTAAAAATCTGATAACCCATGGAGCAGATGATTGAAAAACTCCCCGAGCCCTCAATTACTTCTGGTTGAACATATTGATCATCGGCAGCTTGACACCCCGCTCCTGGGCAACTTCCACCGCCCGCTCATAACCGGCATCGGCGTGACGTATAATACCCGTGGCCGGGTCGTTGCGCAAAGTGGTAATTACACGTTGCTCGGCTTCATCCGTACCGTCCACCACACAAACCTGCCCCGCATGCATGGCATAGCCGATACCCACTCCGCCGCCATCATGGAACGAAGTCCATGCCGAACCGGAGGCAACCGATGCCATGCAGTTCAGGAGTGCCCAGTCGGCCACAGCATCGGATCCGTCTTTCATTGCTTCGGTCTCCCGAAAGGGCGATGCCACCGAGCCGCAGTCCAGATGATCGCGGCCGATGACGATCGGCGCTTTGATCCTTCCACTCCTGACCAGATCATTGAATAACTTGCCGGCTTTGTCCCGCTCACCGTAACCCAGCCAGCAGATCCGGGCCGGCAGCCCCATGTGCCGAACCTGCTCTCCGGCCATTGTCAACCAGCGTACCATACGTTTTTTATGGGGAAAAGCATCGATCAGTGCCTGGTCGGTGATCGCTATGTCTTTTGGATCTCCGGAAAGTGCTGCCCAGCGGAACGGTCCCTCTCCTTCGCAAAAAAGCGGTCGAATAAAGGCCGGTATAAAACCGGGGTAATCCATGGCGTTATCCACGCCGGCTTTGAGCGCTTGGCCCCTTAGGTTGTTACCATAATCAAAGGCCACAGCGCCTCGCCGTTGCATCTCCAGGATTGCCCGACAGTGTGTGGCCATGGAGTCCATGGCCATATCAATATACTTTTTTGGATCAGAAAAACGCAGCTGCAATGCCTCTTCCAGGTCGACCCCCATCGGTATATACCCGTTCAGTTCATCGTGGGCCGAGGTCTGGTCTGTCACCACGTCGGGAATAAAGCCCTGGTCAATCATTTTGGGGAGCACTTCGGCGCAATTGCCGCACAGACCGACGGAAAGGGCTTTTCTGTCTTCAGCCGCCTGACGTGCCAACTTTATGGCTTCATCCATATTATCGGTGGTCACATCCAGATATCCGGTATCCAACCGGCGCTGGATGCGATTGCGGTCGACTTCTACAATGATGATGACGCCACCATTCATGGTCACGGCCAGCGGTTGAGCACCCCCCATACCGCCCAATCCCCCGGACAAAGCGACCTTCCCAGTCATGGAACCGTCAAAGTGCTGATCGGATAGGGTGGCGAAGGTCTCGTAGGTCCCCTGGAGAATGCCTTGGGAACCGATGTAAATCCAGGACCCAGCCGTCATCTGGCCATACATTATCAAGCCCTTTTTGTCCAACAGATTGAAGTGCTCCCAATTGTCCCAGTGCCCTACAAGGTTGGAATTGGCAATAAACACCCGGGGTGAATGCGAGTGGGTTTTGATCACCCCCACCGGTTTCCCGGATTGGACCAGCAGGGTCTCGTCATTCTCCAGATCCAACAGGGTCCGTATAATGGCATCAAAACAGTCCCAGTTGCGGGCCGCTTTTCCGATCCCACCATAGACAATCAGCTCATCCGGATTCTCGCCGTTATCAGGATCCAGGTTGTTACAGAGCATCCTGAGTGCGGCTTCCTGATACCAACTTTTGCAATGGAGCTGGGTCCCCGTGGGGGCCTTGACCGGTCGGGCTTTGCCCAATCCGATCTTCAGTTTTTCCAGCAGTTTTTTTTGGGGATCTAAAGCCATGGTTGACCTCCTTTAATCCACTAAAAGTCGCTTAACTAGTATCCATCCACGGTTTGAACCGTGATCCATATGCTGACAGTAATATCATAATCGTAATCTTTATAAAATAATTCTTTAAAGGAAATTTTTATACTAATATTTATAAACGGACCTAGAAACAAAATTAAAGAACGTTTTTATTGAAAATTTTTAGATCATTTCGTAAACGATATATGGCACAAATTGTTCCATCCAAATGAATGAAAGGGCTAAAACATGTTGAAAAAATTTCAATGCCGAAATCCGATCAAGCTACTGACAGATGATGAAATTCAGGATATCCACAACCAAACCCTCCAGGTACTGGAAGAAGTGGGCCTGCATTTTGAAGATGAAGACGCATTGGGTATTTTGGAACAAAACGGATGTGTTATCGATCAAAAGAAGGGGCTGGCTCGAATTCCAAACGCTCTGGTGGAAAAGTCAATTTCACAATGTCCGCCGAGTATCACGCTAAGGGGACGAAACCGTGATAATGCAGTCGTGTTTGACCGCGAAACCATTCAGTTTGGTCCATGCAGCGGCATGCGTATTATGGAAATTTCATCCGGGAAGACTCGGCCGGGTATAGCCGATGACGCGATAAGAACGGCCCGCCTTGCGGATGCACTGGATATCATGGCCGGCGTTAATATAGGCCTCGGGTTCATATCCGACAGGCCTGCTGATATCAACCTGGTATGGAGTTATGTCATATGCTGTCGAAACAGCGGAAAAATTTTCAGCCTCGGCTCCATGGAGGACAGCGTCAAATGGGGGATCCGAATAGCTGAAGTTTCAGAACAGGATATCATTATCCCCGTATCTTCCACATCCCCTTTGGGATGGAACGCAGAACAGATCTCGACTGTCAAACATGCGGCAAAATCTGAACGGCCGGTTACCATTCAATCAATGGCGAGCCCGGGAATAACTGCCCCGATAACCCTATCGGGAACAGCTGTCGTCATGAATGCCGAAATCCTCGGAATGCTGGTTTTGGCTCAGATTTTGAAACCGGGAATGGGAGTGATCTATAGCTGCTTCACCCTGCCCATGGATATGCGACTGGGTACCCTGGCTTCCGGCAGCATTGAACTCGCCATGCTGACGGTTGTTTCAGCCCAGCTGAGCAAGTTTTACGGGATCGGCAGCATGATATGGGGTCCTAACACCGATTCGAAAGCGTATGACCAGCAGTGTGGATATGAGAAAGCGATGCAATGGTTGTTGGCCGCCCAAGCAGGAATCAACCTGATTTGGGGTGCGGGCATGATTGAAAACCATACGATATGGTCGGATGAACAGCTAATAGTGGATGCAGAAATTTGTGAAAGGGTGGGACGATACTTGGATGGTATTGATACCGGCGGCGGATCTTCGAATTTCAAAACCATTAAAGAAGTGGGCCATTTTCCGGGTAACTACCTCATGCAGCCACAGACGCTTCAGGATCTTCCAAAAGAACATTACTTCCCCACGATATCTTCCCGGCATGATTATGATTCTTGGAAAAAATTAAAACCAAGGGACCTCATGGAACGCGCTGAATCGGCCGTCTCAAAAGTACTCGATCAGCATGAAGCCCCGGCGCTCAGCCCGGAGGCAGATAGGGAAGTGGAAAATATACTTTTTGCAGCTGCAAAAGAAAAAGGTTTGGAATCACCCTACCTTGATATATAAAACAAACGTCTAATCAATGATAATGTTGTCTGAGAGGAGTATCCGATGAGAATGTCCGAAAGAGAAATAGCTGACCGCCAGGCCATTGACGACATTATTGGCCGTTCTCAAATCTGTCATCTTGCTATGTGCGATGAGGGGCAACCCTACATCATTCCTTTGAACTTTGGGTATGACGGTGAACATATCTTCTTTCATGGAGCCACCGAAGGTCGAAAAATCGACGTACTCAAGAAGAACAACCGGGTGTGCATCGCATTCGAAGTCGTCGGCGACCTCATCCCGGGAGAAAAAGCGTGTGGTTGGAGCATGATATACGAGAGTGTCCTCGCGTTCGGTCGTGCGAGAATACTAGAGAAAACAGATGAGAAGCATAGTGCTTTGCGCTGCATAATGCGGCAATACTCGAATGAGATTTGGAGCTTCCCTGAACACGCCGTGTCAAAAACTTCGATTTTTCAGGTTGATATTGAGGAAATCAGCGGGAAGAGAAAACAGTGATGTTTGACAGACGCCAAAACGCGGCACCATTATCTTTGCTTCCGCCTACACGATCGATGAGACGGAGCAGGTCGTTATCACTTAATTCGGAAGAGTGATCGGCACTGCGTTAGACAAAAACAGCTCCCTTGTCCTTTCAACAGACTCGGATTTCCTGAAATATTTAACTCGAATTATCTGAATAGCCGCCATAATTACGAGCCGTCTGTTCGCCCTTATTCTATAATTTCAAGTACAGCGCGGTTTTTTAACTTGGCAGAGACGGCACTGAGTATGGTCCGCATGGCTCGGGCATTCCGGCCCTGCTTCCCGATAATCTTCCCCATATCTGCTTTGGCCACTTTAAGCTCTAATATCGTAACCTGTTTACCTGTTGTCTCTGATATCTCTATCTGTTCCGGATGGTCAACCAGTGCCCGCACTATGTATT
>DRHF01000105.1 GCA_011049715.1 Desulfobacterales bacterium | reverse complement strand
TAAAAAAACGCCGCCGGAAAGCAGGAAGGAGGAGAGAAACTCGCCTCAACTTGTAATCTGGGAAAGAACCGGTTTACTCGACTCAATAATTATTTCACTATATTCTAATGAAGTCCGGGTTAAATCTGATTTTTATTGTGATTCTTTTTTGGTTCCCATTCGGATGGGCTCAAGCTGCCGAATTAACAACGACAAGGACCGGGGAGCATGGCGTTTTTACCAGAATCGTTTTCGAATTCAAGGGTGTTGTTCGATCTAAGAAGCCTATAATAACCGCCAGGGGAAAATTTTATGTAGTTTTTCCCGGCAGCACCCAGGCTCGACCCCGTCTGTTATTGGATAAGACAACAAGAGGTGTTCGCTCGGTTAGATTTATTCAGAAAAAGTCTTTTTTAAGCGCTAGCATAACACTATCCTTTCCATATTTCAGGCTAAAAACTTTTTATCTTTCAAATCCCGACCGCGTTGTAATTGACGCATACCGGATGTCTTCACCACCTGAGGAAATTGTGCCGAAAGAATCCCCACATGCTGAGCCGATTGCCAGTGTATTAATCGGGCCGACCCAAAGAAAGCAGGCGACCGGTACAAAAAAATCCTCAGTAGCGGTGATGAAAAATCAATTTAAAATTGAATCAAAGGGCTCGCAGAAATCGACACCTGACACGACCCGTGGACAGAAAGAAAAAACATCCGATGAGATTGCAAATCAAGCAGAATCCCCGACTAAAGTGTCAGAAACATTGGGTCAAAAGACAGACCAAGTATCAGGAAAGCAGGATAAATCAACCCCTTTTTTTACTAAAAATTACAACGTTTATACATATGTACTGGTCCTTTTAAATATTTTCACGGTTATTATTGTTGCATTGCTCGGTTTCAATCTACTGAAGAGAAGATCCAGGAACGATTCAGGACATCTGGGGGAGATGTTGAATTTTCTGAAAACAACCGACGAAAGTGTTTCAACCATAGATACCATGATAAAAAGAGAATTGAAAAAGTTGAACCGAAACAGCTAGCGCTAACCCCCTAGCTTGTCGAAGCACAGCGAAAATCCCGACATTCGGGGCTGCAGGGTTCTTCAATAATTCTTGACCACTGGGGTAATATGACCGAAGAATTCGAGACAGAAATAGTTATTGGCCTTTCGGACGAGGAAAAAGATGACCTTGAAAAAATGATAAAGGCATTCAGAAAAGAGCAGCTCGACGAACTCCCAGTCTCAGCGATTAAAGATGTATTGAAACAAATCCAATTGACAAGAGCTAACCTTGCCCAATTTGGTGATATGTTGCTGAAATTCGATGTAAAAATAAAATCATTTTACGAAATAATATACCTCTGCTGCAAAAAAGACGAAATCCTGAACCAACGCATAGACGCTATCATAGAAATTATTAAAGGCCGCGGTAACCTTTAATTTGGAGGAGTGCAATGCATGACGGAATTGACAAACAGAACAACATCATTAGCCATATTATCGATGGTTCCATCACTATCGATTCAGTCGCCGAGTTTGAAAACCTGCTCAAGGCCGTCCCAAATGATCCGGGTCTCCATCGAGTCTTTGCCGATCTGCTGAAAAAAGAAAAATCATCTGAAGCTGCAGCTGACGAATATGGAAATGCCGCCAAACTTTTTATCAAAGCGGGTTCTATGCTGCAGGCAATTGTATCCAAAAGCCTTGAATGGCAAATCTTTAAACCGTCAGATCAGGAGGAGCAGACCTTTTATTCATCCCTTTGTAAAATTGGATCCAAGGACACAGCGATCCAGGATTTTTTCATCAAAATGACACGTCCTGAAATGATGATTTTTATGAATTCGTTGGCGCTTCAACTTTTTCCTGCTGAAAAAACGATAAAAAGGTTTGGAGAAGAAGAAAATCACCTCTATTTTGTTGTGTCTGGCGCTTTGGAAGAAAACATCTATCATCGTCTGAAGAAGACGGAAAAGGCACAGAAGAAATCAACAAGAAATCTGTTGGAAAATGATTTTTTTGGTGAAATTTATCCTTTTGAGGAAGCAAAGCTGTCTCAGTCCGATATTGAAACAATCACCCGTGTTGAATTAGCGAAAGTCTCCAAATCAAGTCTGATCGCGATTTGCAGAAAATATCCCAACATTAAGTTGCTGGTCGAAGGCCTCTATGAACCCCGATTTGTATATGATGAAGAAGCGCCTTCAAGGATAGTTCGCAAAACAGCCAGGAGCCAGCTCCCGACACAGTTAAATCTTAAAATTTTTCAAGATGAACCCGGCAAAACCTCTTTGAGTATCGCAGGGTTCGCGGAAAATATTTCTATGGGCGGAGCCTGTGTTGTTTTGGGTCCGAAGTATAAAACCGGTCATCCCGGCAACCTGACGGGATCAAGAGTTAAGGTTAAGATAGGTTTACCGATAGCAGCGGTTAATCTCTTTATATTGGGTACAATTGTTTGGAGCAAGGCGGTTTCTATAGAAGGGAAAACAATGGCAGTTGTGGGGATCCAATTCGAAGAAATGACCGAAACAGACCGTCAACTGTTGAAGGATTACCATTATGGTTCCGAGGGTGAGCAAAACCTGATTTGGACCTTATGGGATATCTTTATGGAAAAGTAGCATTTATTTTTTTTGCTGATGAAGGATAAAATGAGAGAAGAGCAGGATACCAAAAAAGACGCAGCACCAACGATATGGGCCGTGGGCGGCGGCAAAGGTGGGGCTGGAAAGAGTGTTGTGAGTATTATTTCGGCTTTTTGGTTGGCGCGCATGGGAAAACGGACTGTACTTATAGATGTCGATCTGGGCGGAGCCAATATCCATACGCTCATGGGGATTAAAAGTCCCCCCCGGTCTATAAACGATTTTATCACCAGAAAATTTAAGTCTTTAGAAGATATTTGTATCGATACTGAGGAAAAAAACCTTCGCCTCATCAGCGGTTCAAGTGAAGTTCTTTCTTTTGCCAACGCTCATTTTAGCCAAAAGATAAAACTGATCAACCATTTTTCCAGGCTGGATGCTGACAATTTGGTGCTTGATCTAGGTGCCGGGACTTCTTTTGACGTTCTGGATTTCTTTTTGGCTGCCGATGAAAAAATTGTTATCCTCACCCCTGAGCCCACATCGATCCAGAATGCCTACATCTTTGTTCGGAATGCGGTCTACCGAAGGTTGAGTCGGCTTTCCAGCAAAGACCCATCTCTCAAAGCCCTTGTTAAAATTGCCATGGATCCAAAAAATGAGCTCAAAATACGGACGATCAAAGAGCTTTTACAATTCATTCAAGAGTCAGGTGGGAAAGATGTGGCGGAGCCCCTTGAAAAAGAGATTGGAAAAATTCGGCCGGCGGTAATTACCAACATGGTCAAGGATAGCAAAGAAAAAAACGCAGGTCGTATTATTCAGATTGTTGCTGAAAGGTACTTAATGACCCAATCAATCGCTTTGGGTAGTGTGTCTTATGACAGACAAATCTTTAGAATGATTTCCGATATGATCCCTCTAATTCAGATAGACCAGTCAAGCCAGGCCGTTTCAAATATTTATGAAATTATAACAAATTTACTAGGAAGACAACAGGGTCACCCATTAAAGGGCGTGTCAAGAGAAAAAACACCTCTCCCTTAGAAAAAACACATCTTTTTTCACTTGTCCTCTTACTTTCGCGCCAGCACAGCCTCGTTTTTGTCTCCTGTTCCGCATCCGCTACTTCTATTTTTTCGGTTCTTGGCCAGCATACTCATGCTGATCCGCACCAGTCACCCATCAGGTTCAAGGCTTCTGTGGTTAAGCTCAATGCTTAAATCACAACCCCTGGTCCATTCGGACCCCAGAAAATCTTCGGTACCATACCGTGTTCAATTGAAGGTGTCACAGATCTT
>DRHF01000104.1 GCA_011049715.1 Desulfobacterales bacterium | reverse complement strand
CTTGCCATATATACCATGCCTCCTTCCACCCAGGATATGCAATCAATGTATGCAATGCAATCATCTCTGTCAACACCTAATACTCACCGCCGCTATTCGCATCTGATTGGCCATTACATACATTTCATGCTGAAGAAAGGCTGATGTTGCTTTGTAAACTTGTTGAACCATCTCCATAGAAACCGATTCCAACAACCTCGGTCAAAGCGCTTTATGAACATTTATCGCTGCTTTGATAATACTAGAAGACAGATTGTTCATATTTCAAATTTTCCTTCATCCGCAGGATGGCAAATTTTCAAGAATTTTCCTCCCTCCGGGGCGTAGGCCCACGGGCCGGAGGCTCAAAAATTCTTTAAAAAACCTCTGTGCCGCTGAGAGCTGTGCCTGTCGAAGATGCCGCAACGCGGTGCCCCGTAGGTGCAATGCATCGTACTGGGGTGGGAGGTAAAAAAAATCACTATTCTAACCATAAGGAAAAGTCTCTGTGTGTCTGCGTGTGTCAGCGGCTAATACTCAGATCTGATTTTTCGCTTAAACCCCAAAAAGAACCCATGATCGAATTGCTCTGAAAAAGGGCACATCCTTTGGGTTTCTTTCCGGCAACTGACGCCGGATCACATAAACCAGAAGCTCACCCAAACTACCCCAAACCTTGACCATTTCATTGTAGGTAACCTTCAGCGCCTTTTCAGACCGAGGCCATGCACTGCCGGCAAGATAGGGACTTTTTGCAGCCAGCCTTTGGACAGTTACACCCTTACCCATAAGCATGAGCTTTAGCAGTAAATAGGAACGCGGCATGTGATAATCAGAGGTGACAAACGTAACCGATCGGAAACGATTCGCTGAAATTATTTTACTGACAAAGTATGCATTTTCAAAGGTGGTTCTTGCCTTATTCTCCAAAATATACTTTGCCTTGAGCGGTTCGTATTGTTTCTCATAATCCTTTATCATGGAGTCGTCTGCCGGAGAGATGATCACAAAATCGGCATTACTTTCCTTGGCTAATTCATAGCCTTTTTTGATCCGTTCCGATGCGCCATTTAAAATGAAGATTGTATCTGCTGCATGATGAGGGTTGCTTTTGCTTCCCAGTAAACCAAAATAAAGGAACTCTACCAGAGAGACAGCCCCTACAATAATGAGTATCGCAAAAAATATCCTAAAAAGCCGCTTCATCCTATGTATGATCTCATCTTCTCCGGTTATGCTTCGCAGTGTGGATCAATGGAGTCACGAGCGGAGCGAATTTCACTTGGGGGTCAAAAAACACCCACTTTTTAAGGATAACATACTAATATAACAGCATTCTGCTTGGTCCGACCCCTCGATCTATTTTAGTTGTAAAAGGCCGATAAATAATGATAAGATTTTATTATGAACTCACCCGTATTTTCAGGAGGGAAAAAAACAGTGACAGATACGATAAAATACCTGGAAACGCTTATGCAGGAAACGCAGAAGCCCGAAGCAGAATTAATGGCTCAGGCATTTCAGACCGGGGTACGCCAAATGTGGCGCGAACGCACCCTAGGCCGATATCTCCGAGGACAAATCACCCGACAGAAAGCCGTTGAACTCGCAGGCATTGATTGGGTGGAATTGGCCGAACGCCAGCATAAGGCGATGATGGAGGATCTGGCGTGGGCAATGGAAAACTGAAGGCTGCCGTCGTAGATGCCGGTCCACTGCCATCTGGCCGAGATCGGTTGTTTTCGACTCCTCCGCGCTTTTGGCGCTCTTTGGGTCCCTCACGCCGTTTGGCTTGAAACAGCTGAGCACAACCGCCTTTCCCAAAACGATCTTTCCGAAGAACCGAATATTCAGAAGTATTCAGCTCCACAATTCGAGGTGGCCCAATTCATCATAGAGAACAATCTGACCGAACTGCACGCCGGTGAACGAGAATGTCTTTACCTGTGCCGAGAAAAGGGCATAACCACTCTCCTGACCGATGACTTGGCAGTTCGCGATGCCGCACGACGTCTAAATCTTGTTCCGGTTGGTTCGTTAGGAATCGTGGTCATGGCATATAAGCGAAAAGATATCACCCTCCCGGATGCGGAACGCTACATCGCCGATCTGTACGATGTAAGTAGCCTCTTTGTTACGCGAGACATTGCTGATATAGCGATCGAACAGCTTCGCACACCCCCCAAACGATGAACGTTTGGGACCGATGGGGCTTTCTATTGGCCAGAGAGAGAGAGAAAAGTTCACTTGTCAAAACGTTTTACGTGCTGATCTGCGTCCCGCCGCTCTGCGCTTCCCGCACTCCGCCCAAAACAACGACCCATTTAACATTTTTTACAGCCTGAAAATCGGAAATGGGTGGATATTTTTGCTCTAGTGGCCTTATGAACCGATCTGAAACCCCACCATAGCTGAATATGGCGAAAACAAAGGTTCCTGCACACAAAAGAACTTTGCCGACCGTCTTTTTCCGTGTAAAAATTAGAAAAGCTAAGCCCAAAAGCAATAGGAACAGGCACAATGGAATGGGCTGAAAAAAAGGACCTGCTATTTTTTTAAAAAGGAATATTTCTCACTCACCCTTACTTATGGCTCCAGACCCCACCACTGAGGCACTGAGAACACCGAGTAATTCTACTATTTTGCCGATCGGGAGATACCGATCGGCAAATTGATACTCGGGTCGCGTATTCGCCTCCTCCACTGCTGGATCAAATTCAATTTGCTATCCGCCTTATACCATCTTTTAAAACTGGCACATTAAAATTAATCAGGAGTCCATACTTGATGCCTGTCAACTTCAGGTAAGTCAAAAGTTGCGCCTCATGAATTGGTTGCAAGTTCTCACATGCTTTCAACTCAAGAATCAGCCTGCCTGCCACCACAATATCAAGTCTATAGCCACAGTCGAGTTTAGCGCCTTTATATTCGATCGGTAGTTCCTTTTGCCGTTCAAATGGGATTCCTCTTAACTCAAGCTCAAGTTCACGACACAAACATTCCTCGTAAGCCGACTCCAAAAGACCCGGCCCTAACGCTTTATGAACCTCAATCGCTGCCCCAATCACCAGACCAGTAAGCTTGTTGATATCCATATTATCCTATATCGCACTAAATATTCACCACTGAGGCACAGAGAGCGCAGAGGGAAAAAAGATGTTTAGGGATTATTGCTTTTGACCGATCGTTGTCTCCCGATCGGTCAAAAAAGAAAACTCTTCTCTGTGTCCTCCGTGCCTCTGTGGTGAACCAAACAACTCCATACGATCTCACAATCGATACACTTAATCCAACAAGCAACTGCAACATCCCATACCCACCGAAACCATCCAGTGAGCAATTCTTTTTTCATTTGCCAAAAGCTGATAACGATGTTTTCT
>DRHF01000103.1 GCA_011049715.1 Desulfobacterales bacterium | reverse complement strand
GTTTTAATCTCGTTAGGGGTTACGTTGCCCGATTTGTCAATCATCTTTTTTCCAATCGTTTAATTTCTTCGGCAACCCTTTGCGAAGCTTCCAATAGGGACAACCGTTCACGTTTTAACCACACTATTTTTGCCTTTCTCGCACGAGCCCTCTTTACGCCGGGCCATTTGATACATGCCCGAATTGCTTTTATGGGATGTAGGAGGGTTTTCATAACACCCCCGAAATTTCATAAACCCGGCCCTGAACCTTATCTAACCGTGTAGCGACAACGATTTTCTTGTCCTTGAAAACAATCTCCCGTATTTCAGCCTCATCGAATTCAGCAATAGGTTGGGGCTTCTGCCCGTCCCATTCTATAAGCGATGCTCCGGGGCTTTGAGACCGCCAACCCTTTGTAAGGCCCAGAAATATCCGTCCGTCTTCGGTTGTTTTTATGCAAGACGAATAATCAAACCCTTCAAAAGTCCAGAGTTGTGTGAGAATACCCGTGGCAACCTCATATGACCACAGAGTAGCTGCATCGTGGTTGTGCTCGTCCCGGTAATTATTGGTGCCGACCAAATAAATAAATTTCTGAGCTTCTGTAACGGTCGCTTGCATGAAACGGCTGTATTTTGGCCCGATATCCTCCCATTCCCAGCCATCCTCTTTTGTGCAATCCTCTGAATGAAACCATCCAGCGCAACGATTTATAAAAGAATACCCGGCAACTAGAGCAGTTTCGTTTACCTGAAAGCCGAACTTTACGAAGTAATCATTTCCAAAGTCTTTTGTAGTGCCGACCCCATCGGTGTAGATTTCTCCACCACCGACCATTACTAATTCACCTAAAAGCCGCTTGGCGTCAAAAGCTCCCCTATGTCTGCCATCCAACAAAGTTTCATAAAGGTGGAAGTCATAAGTATTCGGTTCGGCCCGATACATCTCTCCCCTGTTTTCACAAGCTAGCCAGAGAACCCCGTCTTCGTCTTCAAAGATCCTGAAAATCGCTTCCCCGACATCAAGAGAAGCAACAGGCACAACATTTCCAAGTTTGTATAAATAAGCAGTCTCTTCTGGAAAACAGTACGTCCCGGCCAGAATATCCCCATCTTCATCCTCGCCCTTCTCCAAACGAGCTAGAGACATGAACGATTGATATTCTATTTCTGCAACTATCGTCGTTTCCATAACAGTTTCCACAGGCGGTATAGGGGTATTAACACTAGTTCCATCGCAACCCAGATAAATTTCCGCACTGACAGCTCCAGAATAAATTAAAAACTCTCTACGGGTTAACTTCATTTTTTCTTTTTTAAGAGTCCCCTGTTTCAAACCCCAGTGCAACAGGCCAGGCCCAAATAGCACATAAACACTTAAAGAGATAGTCACCCCATCCTGTTCTTAGTTCGTATAATACTCCCCACGTAAAAAGTATTCCTATCCACCACTCTACGTCAGTGAAAATGGTTATCATGGCTATTAACCCTCCTACGATTCATTGATTATCTGTTTGATCTTTAACAACATCCAATCACTAAATACTAAAAAACACAGGCTCCATATAAGCATAAGTATCGCTAATATATCAATAAGCATACCAATTCACCTTTTAATATTATGTAGACACTACATTACTTTTAAAGGTATTCGGTTTTAGTTTAAGAGGGGCACGGAGTATCACCTTTTTGTTTTTCGGGTCAGCAGCAAACTTTCCGAATCTTCGTAAACCCCTGTACCAAATAAATGCTCGAAAACTGGATACGCCATCTGCCCTACATATATTTCTAAATTCTAAGTCTGCAGGCTTTCTATAGATCTCTAAATTAAGCAAGCCCATCCTCATTAATTGATAAAGAGCTTGAATATACAAAAGCCCAACCGGAGGAGTAGAAAATATGAAACAATCAGGACCTGAGATAGATATATTG
>DRHF01000102.1 GCA_011049715.1 Desulfobacterales bacterium | reverse complement strand
CCCATATCAGCTCCCAGGTAGGCTAGTGCGCTTTCCGGAAAGATGCTGTAACCCGCCCCGCCCAAGATTATTGGAGAATCAGAAAGACTTCGGCAATCGTTGACAAAATCTTTTACCAAATCTAAGAGAAATCCCGGATTTTCCATACACTGGTCGTCGATGTTTCTCACTGAAATTCCAATAATCTCAGGTTGAAACCCATCGACAGCGTCTTTAAGAACTATCCGGGATTTCTCTTAGATTTGGTAAAAGATTTTGTCAACGATTGCCGAAGTCTTTCTGATTCTCCAATAATCTTGGGCGGGGCGGGTTACAGCATCTTTCCGGAAAGCGCACTAGCCTACCTGGGAGCTGATATGGGTATTCAAGGAGAAGGTGAGGTTGCCTTTAATATTCTTTTGGAACGGCTCAGCCAGAAAGCCGATCTTTCGGGAATCCCCGGCCTCTATTTGCCGAATCAGGGTATTCAAGGCAAGGTGCGGTTCACGAAAGATTTGAATGAGTGCCCCTTGCCTCTTCCCGGCGTTCAACAGTGGACTTCTTTACCCAGCCAAAACGAAGAGATATGGCTCCCTGTTCAGACCCGACGAGGATGCCCGCTGAACTGCAGCTATTGCTCGACGTCAACTATCGAAGGGAAGATCATGCGAAAACATTCTCCGGCGCGGGTTGTTGATACTATTTCCCGATACGTAGAGGCCGGATTTGGTCGGTTTTTCTTTGTTGATAATATTTTCAACCTCCCACCTTCCTATGCGAAAGAATTTTGCGATCAACTGGTGAAAGCAGGGTTGAATACATCCTGGCGTTGTATTCTTTACCCCTGGAGGGTGGATGAAGAACTGGTCGAGAAGATGGCAAAGGCGGGGTGCAAAGAAGTCAGCCTGGGGTTTGAAAGTGGTTCCGCAAAAATTTTACGGGCAATGAACAAAAATTTCCGACCAGAAGAAGTTCGCCGGATATCAGAGAGACTTAAGCGTTACGGTATTCAGAGGATGGGGTTTTTGTTGCTGGGCGGTCCAGAAGAAAACAGAAAGACGGTCGAAGAAAGCCTCGCTTTTGCCGATTCATTGGACCTGGAGGCTATGAAAATTACCATGGGAATTAGAATCTATCCTTATACCCATCTTGCGCTCACCGCTATTAAAGAAGGGATTATAGCACAGGATGATGATCTTCTCTTTCCAAAATTCTATATGGCCCCGGATTTGGGCGAATGGTTGCGAAGTACCGTGAGTGATTGGATGGATGGACGACCTCACTGGATGTTCTAGTATGGACGCCCGTAGCTTACCCCCCTGTTCCGTCCGAAATCTTGGTTGTAAAAGCGTCCAGCATTTGGATTTTTAGCTGGCGTTTGTCGTCATTGGCCAGATGAACTGTGCGGGTCGGGAACGCAAAATCAATACCTTCGGTCTCAAAACGCCGCATGATTTCCAGGCAAACTTTTTGCAGCCAGCCCTGGTAATCCCAGTAATTGGGCGGATGGTACCAGACAACGATCATGATGTTGAGGCTGAAATCGTTAAATCCGTTGAAAAACACCCGCGGCGGAAAATCGGCGTTCATTCCCTCATGTTCAGCCAGAATCTCCCGGATGACTTCAACGGCCTTTTCCACTTTTTCCGTCGGGGTATCATAAGTAATTCCGATGTTGGTGAGCCAGCGGATGTGGGGGCGCATCCCGATGTTTTCGACGGTGGAGCTGACCACCTTTTCGTTGGGAATGGTCAGCAGGTGGCCGGTCAGCGTACGTATGCGGGTACTCCTGAAACCGACCGATTCCACAATACCGTCAAAGTCGTTAATCACGATGCGCTGGCCCACCTGAAACGGTTTGTCAAACAATATGGTCAGGGTTCCGAAAAAGTTGGCGATCGATTCACGCGCTGCCAGCGCTACGGCCAGACCGCCGATGCCCAGAGAGGCCAGCAGAGGAGCGATTTTAACCCCGGTCAGGTTTTGGAGGACGATGATACCACCGATAATCAAAATGAATACCCGCAATGTTTTGCCGACCAGCGGCACTAAAATATCGTCCATGGTGCTTTTGGTGGAAGCGGCCCATTTTTGCAACTGAACATCAACGATGGTGACCAGGCGCATGGTAAACCATATGATGGCGACGGCCGCGCCCACGTCGGCGGCCTTCTGCACAGCGAGATGGATAAAATTCGTGCCGTCCGGTTGCCGGAAATGAACGAATAGCGGAACCAAAACAACATAAACACCGTACACCCAGATAAACAAGGAAAGGGGTCTGGAGAGCGCTTCAAGCACAAGCTGACGGATGGGAGCCTTTTCCATGTCAACGGTCGGATCCCCTTGGTGGCGCCGGATGACCGCTTGCATCAAACGCTCTGTCACCGCAACTACAAACAGCAACAAAAGACAAAACAGCAGTTTTATCCAGGTGATGCCCTCAAAAACTTCGGCCTTGACCCACCCTCCGAGTTGAGATGCGGCTTTTTGGCCAAAACGGTCAATACCGTCGCTGATTTTTTCACCGGCGCGGTCCAATTTTGTGGGTTGCAGCTCTTTTTTTGCTTCCGCCACCGGCTGACTTGCGGCGGCCTTCACAGTGCCTTCTTTACCCGCTTTTTCGGTTTGTCCCCACAAGGCACCGGGCAGGACCAGGCCAAGCGCAAACATAAAAAAAACACTAAATATAATAATTTGTCGTCTACAATCCGGCATGGATTCCTCCTTTATAATGTTAGGGTGAAGTGTTGTGATATCCGGAAGAAAAAATGGAGCCGATGATTACAGATAGCCACAACTCAAGTCGCTGAAATGCCTGACATACGCTTTAGTTCATCGGCAAGCAGTATCCGGCAATACCGGCAAAACTGATCAGACTTGCGGTCCACATCTTTGATGCTGCGGCAGTAATGCATAATGCAGGCGTGATCCTGACAATGGCGCAGATCAAATGTATGGCCCAGTTCATGTATGGCTTCCTTGACAACGCGCCGGCTAAAGCTTTCAACGGCGCTCGTGGCCAGGCCTTCATTGAGCCGGTGTGTTGATATGATGCAAGTTTTCCCCCCCAATTGTGCTTCTCCATAAACGTGGGTCAAGATAGGAATAAACAGGTCTACACGGGTGATGGCAAGGATTTTGACAACCCCGGCCGGCGCCAGGCCGGCCAGTTTTTCAAGAATGAAAGTCGAATGGTACTGGCTGCGTCCTGTATCCAGAGCAAACTCCACATCCTGCAAAAGAGGTTTTATTGAGGTTTGATAGCCGAATATTTTCTGGATATCCCTGACAACCGGGTTCAAAAACTCGGGAGCCAGCTCTTCGACCGGAGAAATCAAAATGCTATGTTCGGATAGGGTATTCAAGCCGGTTTGCTTATTTGGTAGCGTTTGATTTTGCTATACAGGGTGGAGCGATCAATGCCAAGAATTTTCGCACTCTGGGCGATATTCCATTGGTTCTCATTGAGTGTGTGAACAATATGGGACTTTTCAATCTCTTTAAGAGTGTTGTCGTGGGGGGCAGCTAGATGTTCAGGACGAAAAATAGGTAAATCTTCCGGTTGAATTTCGCGGCTTTTGCTCATAACCACGGCCCGTTCAATGGCATTTTCCAATTCTCTTACATTGCCCGGCCATTCATAAAGCATCATCTCATCCATGGCCTCTCTGCTGACCCGGTCGATGTTCTTGTTGGTTTCTTGTGCATAACGGCGGATGAAGTGTTCGGTGAGCAGCGGAAGGTCTTCTTTGCGTTCGCGCAGCGTGGGCATGCTAAAGGAAATCACATTCAGACGGTAGTATAAATCTTCCCTGAATATTCCAGCCTTGACGGCTTCTTCGAGGTTTCTGTTGGTGGCGGCAATGACACGGAAATAGGCTTCAATGGGCTGGGTGCCGCCGACCCGATAAAAGATGCGGTCTTCCAGCACCTGCAAAAGATCAATTTGCATTCGCATGCTGATTTCACCGATTTCATCCAAAAAGAGAGTTCCGCCGTGGGCCAATTCCAGACGGCCCTTTTTAGTTTCTATGGCGTCTGTGAAAGCCCCTTTCTGGTGGCCGAACAGCTCACTCTCCATGAGGTGCTTGGGAATGGCGCCGCAATTGACAACTACAAACGGTCCATCACAGCGGGGGCTGTTGGTATGGATGGCCTTGGCCGCCAATCCTTTGCCAGTACCGGTTTCACCTGTAATCATAATCGTGGAGTTCGTGGGCGCAACATCCTGTATCAGGTCGAAGATTTCCTGCATGGGTTTGGACTGGCCCACCATGCTCTCGAAGCGGGTTCGGTCCTTATATTGCTCTCTATGATAGAGGATTTCACGTGCCTGGGCCTGATTTTCGGTGATCTTGTCAATGAGCACCCCCAAAGCATTGGGATCAAAAGGCTTGAGGAGATAATCAACGGCTCCGTTCTTCATGGCCTCAATGGCTGTGGAAATGGATCCGTAGGCGGTAATCATAACTACAGCTACATCAGGATCACTTTCTTGTACCTTTGTTAAAACATCCAGCCCGCTCATGCCTTCCATCTTGATATCAACCAGCAGGATCTCAAAACGCGAATCTTTTAATTTTTGCAGCGCTTCTTCACCGCTGGCTGCCGTTTCGACAACGTGGCCGTCGCGTTCAAGCCATCCGGCCAGAGACTCTCGCATGATCAGTTCGTCATCGACGATAAGGATTTTAGTGCTGTTCATGTGGACCTCCATCTTGTGATAGCCCAACCGACGACTGTTTTATGGGAAATCTGACGGTAAAGGTCGTCCCTTTTTCCTGGTCTGATTCCACAAAAATAGTACCGTCGTGCTCCTCAATAATGCCGAAAGCAACGGAAAGCCCGAGTCCGGTCCCTTGACCCTTTTTTTTGGTGGAAAAAAAAGGCTCGAAAATTTTAGAGAAATTTTCCTGTGGTATGAAAGAATTGGTGTTGTGGACACTGACAGCAATCTTATTAGTTTTCGGCAGATGCCGGGTTTTAATGCTTACAACCCCTCCACCGGCGGGCTCAACAGCTTCAGCGGCATTGGAGATGATATTCATAAAAACCTGTTGTAGCTGATCTTCTGAGCCGACAAGCTCCGGCATCTGCGGGCCAAGATCCATTTCAACCTTGACGCCGCTGATTTTAAGAAGATTCGAATTCAAGAAAAGCGTTTTTTCGATCAACCGGTTAAGGTTCAGCTCGTTAAATTCCATTTTGGATTCTCGAGCGAAAGAGAGCAGATTAGAGACAATGCGGCTGATTCTATTAGTTTCGGTTTCCATCAGGTTCAGATAGCGGTTGAATGCATCAAGTTCTTTAAAATCCAGGGCTTCTTCTGCAATAATCCGTTGCATCAGCTTGGTCAGGTTTAATATTCCGGCAATGGGGTTGTTGATTTCATGGACCACGGAAGCAGACAGCTTGCCAAGCGAGGCCATCTTGTCTTGATGCAACAGTTTATCATGAGTTTCTTTCAATTGCCGGGTTCTTTCATCAACCATCTGCTCCAGGCGCCGGGTGAGTTCTTCCTCTTTTCTTTTGTGCTGGGTAATATCACGGCTGATATGAATAAACTTGGAGATTTTGCCGTCCTTTTCCCAGATGGGGTAAACGTTGACTTCTATATGGCGCTGTTTTTTGTCTGATCCAAGCCGGGTGCGGACCTGGCGGCAATGATGTTTGTTGCGGATGACTTCGTTTAAGGGACAGGGAAGATCTTTGCGGCTGCAGGGCTGGTCAATTTGCTGAAAAATTTCAAAGCATTTACGGCCGATAGCATCTTCGTGGGTAAAACCCATTTTTTCCAAAAAGGCCTGATTGGCTTCGGCGATCTCCAAGTCCGGCGTAATCACCGTGATAAAGTCCTCAATGCCGTTGAAGATAGTCTCAACCTCCTCATTTCTGATTTTTAACTTGCGGGCTTGAGACTCAATAGCTTCCCAGAAGATTTTAAAAACGTAGTATCCCATAACACGGATATTCAGAGGCCGGGTGTTTAAAATATCTTCGAGAACATTCTGTTCAGGTGTCAAAGTGATAATGAGGTGGATACTGTAGCGCGGGTCATACAGTTGGTGATAGTCGGTAAAGGTCAGCAGGCCACGCTCTCTGGCGAGCACCATGCCCGGAGACTCGGGATCAGGGTCTGCCACGGCCATAATAAAGGCGAAAGCTTCTTCCTGCATATAATCGAAGGAGGGTTTTTCAAGCATTTCCTTGCATAGTTCTCCTCCGCCGACAAGGCCGATGTAGATTACCGCAGGCTCTTGATTCTGTAACAGCAACATTTCTTTTTCCATTTTTGATCCGTTGTTTAAATTTTTCTGTTTTTTACGCAAGCTTAAGATATTATCATGAGGGAGGATCGGTTGCAAGCAGGAGAAATCCAGGCACCTTGGATTTAACAGACCAAACAAAAGGGCACCCCTTCTTTAACGACGAGATGCCCTTTTAAAACCATGTCATTCAGTTGTTTAAGCGATTTACGCTTTTTCGACGTTTTTTGCTGCCGGTCCCCGGTCCGTCTCTTCCACCTCAAAGGTTACCCTTTCACCTTCTTCGAGGGTCTTGAAACCAGGCATAGTAATGGCAGAGTGATGAACGAAGATGTCTCCTCCTCCTTCTTGTTCGATAAAGCCAAAGCCTTTTTTGTTATTAAACCATTTTACGGTCCCATTTGCCATAACCTTACGCTCCTTTGTAATACATTACTATAATGGTTTCAAACTTCAGATCATCACTTTGCGAATGCAACGCTCCACAGCATGAAACCGGGCTTGCGCAAATAGATGCACACTTTAACATCCTTTTTTACTGATAATTTTATTATTTGAAGTTATTGTCAATGTCAAGTGGTAATAGAAACCATCTATGTTGGAAGGAAGAATCTACAGATTCCATCTGATTACACCAGCTTGATAATCGATGGTGAAGTTTATGTATTGAAGCAGATCCATGCCTATCAGATTGTCAGGGGAATCCCATATCGCAATACGGTGGTCCTTTAACTCAAGCGGTCCCGCTTTTATCCTTGATATTTTAACCCAGCGACCCTGGCTAACATTCTTTACCCCCAGTATTCTCGCAAACATAGGTGTCACAGACGTTTGTGCCGCACCCGTGTCCAGCACGAACAGCTTGCTGAAAGTTTGACCTTTGTAGACAATATCAACAGGAAGAAATACCCTGACGTCTTTTATGACAGCCCTG